>ONXX01000146.1 GCA_900321955.1 uncultured Bacillota bacterium
ATGCGTCAGACTTGCAGGGAGATCGAAGTCAATGTTGCATATCGCTGGTTCCTTGGACTGGATATGCTCGATAGAGTCCCTCACTTCTCTACCTTTGGGAAAAACTATACCCGCCGTTTTAAAGATACCGACCTTTTTGAACAGATATTTGAACGGATCCTTTTTGAATGTTATAAGTATAAATTTGTGGATCCTTCCGAAGTATTTGTGGATTCCACCCATGTGAAAGCCAGGGCCAATAGCAAGAAGATGCGGAAGCGCATGGAATAAACGATCGGAAAGTACCTCTGTTCGAAAGAATAGATGTCATTGACAACGGCGTTTTGTTTCACGCTTGCCAGAAGACGAAAGACTCTGGCGTTATCGCTTCTCTGATACTCTTCCGGCAGCTCAGAATAATAAACATCCGTAAGATTTCCTTCCTTGTCATAGAGGGCAATATAGAGCAGATCATAGGAGAACTGATATACGGAATCAGCGCTCTTTGAGCTCATCATCACCGTTCCTTCATCGTTCAGGATCTTGTACATGAGATTGCCGTAATCTTCGCTGCTCACATGTGTCAAAGAAGGGTCTCGCGAAGCTTCAAATATGATCGGATAGAGATCGTTTTTGATTTCGCCGCTCATCAAAGAATCTTCAATGGACTGTTTGTCTTTTGTATAGAAATCACATTCCACCATGACAAAAATCCCGAATACCGATCCCAATAAAAGAATCAGAGACAGGATGCATACCGCGAACGTGATGCATTTCCCTGCATATGTCTTTACAAAACCTTTCATCTTCGACCTCCCTTGGCAAACTTATAGCCCTGACCGAAGATCACCTTGATGTAGCGCGGTTCTGCCGGATCGATCTCGATCTTTTCCCTGAGATGACGTATGTGGACGGCAACCGTATTGTCGGCACCATAGGGTTCTTCCTTCCAGACTTCCTGATAGATCTGTTTTGGCGAAAAGACTTTTTCCGGTTCCTTCATCATCAGTTTGAGGATCTCAAACTCCTTTGGCGTCAAAGATACAACATTGCCATCCACCTTGACTTCCTTGCCTTTATCATCCAGTTCGATCCCATCGACGACATAAACTTTGCTTTGTGAAACGTTGGAACCGAAATGAAGGTACCTTCTTAATTGCGAATGGACCCTGGCATTGACTTCCAATGGATTGAATGGCTTGGTGATATAGTCATCGGCGCCGACATTGAGGCCCAAGACCTTATCGGTATCTTCGCTTTTTGCCGTCAAAAGAATGATCGGCATATTGTGGTGTTCTCTGATCTTGTTTAAAGCGATGATGCCATCCATGACCGGCATCATGATATCCAACAGGACCAGATCAATGTTTTCTTTTTCAATCCATTCCAAAGCCTCCTGACCGTTATAGGCACAGTAAAGATGATAATCCTCATCGGACAGATAGATCTTCAATGCATTTACGATGTCTTTTTCATCATCACAGATCAGTATGTTTGCCATAAAACTCCCCTTCGCTTTTCATTCTACCCATACCCCGATGAATATTGAATAGAGGCCTTATTAAGAATTGCTTAAGAAAAAAGCTTCCCGAGCGGGAAGCTTAGTCTTCAAATACACGGCACTTTTCCAGAAGTGAGATGATCGGCAAGTGCTGCGGACAGGCGGCTTCGCATTGGCCACACTGGATACAATCGGAAGCCTTGCCTTTGCCGGTGGTGACGATGAGGTATTCCCTATTGGTGCGGAATTCCGGCTGGCCTTCCTTGCGGTTTTCCACATTGAAGATGTCCGGAATCGGAATGTTCATCGGACAGCCCTTGGTACAATAGCTGCACTTGGTACAAGGAATCGATTTCTTGGCTTCAATTGCTGCAGCAGCCTGTTTAACGACTTCGAGTTCATGTTCATTCAACGGCTTGAAGTCTTCCATATACGACAGGTTGTCTTTCATCTGTTCCAGAGAAGACATACCGCTTAATACCGTTAAGATGCCTTCCTGGCTGGCAACAAAACGAACCGCCCAGGATGCATAGGATAAACCGTTGTTTTCTTTATCAAAGATCTCTTTGACCGTATCGATCGGATCAGCCAAGATACCGCCCTTGACCGGTTCCATGACCGTTACGAGCTTGCCATGCCTGCGGCAAATATCAAGGTTGGTCTTGGAGGCAACGCCCGGGTTGTCCCAGTCGGCGTAGTTGATCTGTAACTGGACAAATTCCACATCCGGATGTTTTTCCAGCAGTTCTTCCAATAGAACTGGATCGCCATGGAATGAGAAACCGTAATGTTTGATCAGGCCCTTTTCCTTCATTTCCTTGACGAAGTCCCAGAGGTGGTATTCATCATAACGGAAATAGTTGGTTCTTTGTAAGGCATGCAAGAGATAGTAATCAAAATACTTGGCATTAGTGCGTTCCAAAGAAGTATAGAATTCCTTCTTGGCATCTTCTTCGCTGTGGATGTCGGCATTGCAGATGAGCTTTGTCGCCAAGGTGTAGCTGTCACGCGGATAACGTTCAACTAAAGCTTTGCGGATCGCTTCTTCCGAACCCGGATAAGCAAAAGCTGTATCAAAATAGGTGCCGCCGGCCTTCAAAAAGAGGTCGACCATTTCTTTGGTCTGTTCAACATCGATGCTGCCGTCTTCCAGCTTTGGCAAACGCATCAGACCAAAGCCCAGTTTCATCTTGTTTTTGTCAGTATAGTTATCCATATTCGATCCTCCTATAGGCTTATTTTACAATATTTTAAATCACTCAATGCAGTCATTGAGGTACATTCAGATACTGATCGATGATCTTTAAAATCTCACCGCTTTTCATCCAGTCTCTTAATACTTTCAAACCTTCTTCATTCTTCTTGCAAGGCATCCAGAGTTTAAGATAACCGTGTTCCGAATACTTCTCATCGAGATGTGCCAGGATATACTGTAAAGCCGTTTCTCTGTCGGCCTCTGGATGGACGTTGCTTTCAAACTGGACACAGCGTTCCACAATCCGATACGGGTCAATATCCCGATCTGCTTCCGCCACGATGCAGCCATAAATGGAACGCGGCGCATGATCGTTTGAGGCCCGATGATCTTCGATTGCTTCCTTCATCAGCAATAATTCTTCCTTATTGAACCAGTTTTTCAGCTTTTTATCTTCATAGAGCCACTTGGCTGAAGTCAGATGATGATCCTTACGGCCAAAACGGATACCGATGTCGTGATAGGCCGCAATGCAATAGACCATGTCGGCATCGACATCCAGATCTTTCACTAAGTCAAAGCTGTTTTCAATGACCTTTTGAATATGATCGATATTGTGTGATGTTTCATAATCCTGATACTCAGGAAGAATGGAATTCTCAATATAGTACTTTAACAATGGTTCAACATCATCGATCGTATTCTTCTTTTTCAAAAGATCACTGCGATAGCGTTTTGTCGTCTCAAAAGCTTTTTTCTTTCGCCATTGGCGTATTGCCTCATGGTCTCCTGACAGCAATACCTCAGGTACATCTTTACCATTGATTGATTGAGGTCTTG
>ONXX01000147.1 GCA_900321955.1 uncultured Bacillota bacterium
GCAAGAAGGCGAAATTGAACAACAAAAAGCAGGGGTCCTACTACATCAGAGGAAATTGTGATGCATTGAAGGACCTGATTGAAGAAAGGATCGGCGAAGATCGTTTCTTAAGCAAACGGATCGAATTAAAACAGCTGATCGATCATCGAAAGGACATCGATTTTATCGCCGCTTATGAAGATTAAAAAAATGCAGGACCGGATGGTTCTGCATTTCATATTGGTTTTTACTTGAAGAGGATGTCCGGATAAGTGCCGTTGTCCTTTAAGGCCTGGATGCGGGCGACAACAGAAGGACGGTCTTCCTTGTAGGTGACACCAAACCAGGAATCTTCGGAGGTTAAGACCTTGACTCTGGCCTTGTTGTTGTCAACCAAGACACCGACATGGTTTGGAAGCAAAGCTTCGTACTTTAACGGGTTCCTGTCGATGCCGACCGGCAGTTCGCGGGTGAAGATTTGTACCAGCATCGGAATGATCGAAGGCTTGAAGCCCCAGAAGTTCATGGAAACCGGTGTGCCCATTTTCAGTTCCTTGTATTCGCCGTTTTCTTCATAGACGACACCGTCGTGGGTATCGTTCCACTTGATGGACATGACTTCCTTGATGGAAGAGAGATAACCGCCGACATTCTTCTGGCAGACACCTCTGGTGACGGTTCCGTTTTCGGAAAGGGTGTTTTCAACCTTGTAGCCGACCATGCAGTAAGTGAGATCGTCGTGCTCACTGTGGAAGAAGTCCATGACTTTTTCAAAGGCGTCACGGCCATAGAAGTCATCGGCGTTGCAGACGATGAACGGATCATTGGCCAAGATGTTTCTGCAGCAAAGCAGTGCATGAGTGGTGCCCCAAGGCTTGACGCGGTCAACCGGAATCGTTACATCATCCGGGATGTCCTTGAGATCCTGGTAGGCATATTCCACTTCGATATATGGTCTGATTTTGGATACGATTGCTTCTTCAAATGCTTCCTGATGTTCTTTTTTAATGATCAGAACGACTTTCTTGAAGCCGGCTTTGATGGCATCAAAGATTGTGAATTCAATGATCGGTTCGTTGTGATTTCCGACACCATCGATCTGCTTAAGTCCTCCGTAGCGGGAACCCATTCCGGCAGCCAGAATGACGAGAGTTTCTTTCATTGTAAATCCTCCTAGTTACTCATTTATTATATAATGGATTTGTATCCAAATGAGGTAAATAATATGGAAAAATACGTCCTAGCGATCGACCAGGGTACGACCAGTACCAGGGCTATTATTTTCGATTCGAAACAGCAGGTTGTGAAAGTCGCCCAGAAGGAGATCACCAATTTCTTCCCGAAACCGGGCTGGGTGGAACAGGATGCCAATGAGATCTGGCTGTCGGCCTTGGCAGTCATGGCACAGATCTTTGACGGCGGTCAGATCAAGCCGGAACAGGTCGTCTCGATCGGTATCTCCAACCAGCGTGAGACCACTGTCGTATGGGATAAGGAAACCGGTTTACCGGTCTACCACGCCATCGTATGGCAATCCCGTCAGACGTCGGATATTGTCAGCAAATTCAAGGAAGAAGGCTATGAGCCGATGATCAAGGAAAAGACAGGTCTGGTCTTAGACCCGTACTTCTCCGCTTCCAAGATCAAATGGATCCGCGACAATGTGGCAGGGGTCAAGGGGAATCCAAATCTTCTCTTTGGTACGATCGATACCTTCTTGTTGTGGAAGTTTACCTGCGGTCAGGTCCATGCGACCGATGTCACCAATGCATCCAGGACGCTTTTGTTCAACATTCATACATTAAACTGGGACAAGGAACTGCTTGATCTGTTTGAGGTTCCGGAATCCATGCTGCCGGAAATCAAAGATACCTCCGGTTTCTTCGGCTACATCGATCCGCGTCACTTCTTCAACCGGACCTGCCCGATCACCGCTTTGGTGGGTGACCAGCAGGCAGCTTTGTTTGGCGAATCCTGCTTTGAAAGATCGGATGTCAAAAATACCTATGGCACAGGCGGCTTTATCCTGGTCAATACCGGCGATGAGGTCATCATCTCCAAGTACGGCTTATTGTCGACCGTTGCCTGGAAGATCGGCGATGAGGTCAAATATGCCTTGGAAGGTTCGATCTTTGTCTCGGGTTCTTTGATTCAGTGGTTAAGGGATGAGATGAAGTTCTTCATTGAGGCGAAGGAATCGGAAGAGCTGGCAAGATCAGTGACTGATGCCGGCGGTGTCGTCATCGTCCCGGCCTTTACCGGCTTGGGTGCTCCATATTGGAATGATCGCTGCAAGGGTGCGATCTTTGGCTTGACCAGAGGTTCCAACCGTGGCCATCTGGCAAGGGCGGCGATCGAAGCGATGGCCTACCAGTCCAAGGATCTGGTCAAGGTTATGGAAGCTGATTTAAATGAAAAGATCCGTCATATCAAGGTCGACGGCGGTGCCAGTGTCAATAAACTACTGGTGCAGTTTCAATCGGATATTTTAGAGATTCCGGTCATCCGTCCGCTTTTAGCGGAAACGACGGCTTTAGGCGCTGCCAGATTGTCCGGTTTGGCGGTGGATTTCTATTCGATGGACGACTTTAAAAATGAAAACTTCCAGAGCTATGAGCCATCGATGGATCATGCGGAAGTCGAACGTTTGTATGGCCGCTGGCAGAAAGCGGTTAAGGCAACCCAGGAGTTTTAGGTATGAAAGTATTGTTGATTAACGGTTCGCCAAGGCGAAACGGCTGCACGGTCCGCGGCTTGAAAGAGATCGAAACGGTTTTACATAATGAAGGCGTTGAGACGGCATGGGTCAACGTGCCGGCCGATTGCCCATCCTGCATGGCCTGCAGCTATTGTCACAGCAATGGCGAATGCGTGCGAAAAGATGTCGTCAATGAAGCATTAAAGACTTTTAAGGAATGTGACGGATTGATCGTCGGAACACCGGTCTACTATGCCGGTGCCAGCGGTTCTTTGATGT
Source organism: uncultured Bacillota bacterium (assembly GCA_900321955.1). The sequence continues at coordinate 2,957 of ONXX01000147.1, forward strand.
CGTTCCTGGATCGTTTCTTCTATTCCAAGAATGAGTCTTTCAACATGAAGGCGGCTGCCGCCATCTCTTCTTCAAGAAGGGCAGGCAATCTCACCAGCAACGACATGATCACCAAGTTCTTCTCAATCTCCGGCATGAATGTCATCACTTCCACCTATTGGAACGATGTTCATGGCTTCAGCGCGGAAGATGTCGAAAAAGATGAAGAGGGACTGCAGACGATGCGCAACATCGGCCACAACATGGCTTACTATCTCAAGATGCGAAAACTCGCCAAGGAGAACGGTCTGGCTGATCAAAACGTAGAAAAAGGGAAGAGTACCCACTTCATTCGCTAAGAAAAAAGAAAGGAATCGCTTGATTCCTTTTTAGATCTTTAAGGCTTTGAACGTTTTGACTAAGTCATCATGGATGACGATGTCGCATTGCGAATCATAGGATGTGGCATCGCGGTTGATGATCGCCAGATTCTGGCCATTGAAGTAGCGGATGAAGCTGGCGGCCGGATAGACGACTAAGGAAGTGCCGCAGACCACCAAGAGGTCGGCAGAGGCGAT
>ONXX01000148.1 GCA_900321955.1 uncultured Bacillota bacterium
TTGTCCCGCCTTATCGCCATCATAAGATAAGACGATGCGCCGGTTCAAAGATTTCAGCAATTCGATCTGCTCTCTGGTACAAGCCGTACCCAGGGTGGCAACGACATTCTCCTTGCCTGCCCGATAATATGCGATGACATCCATGACGCCTTCTACGACGATGGCATAACCGGCCTTGCGTATGGCTTCTGCCGCCCGATGGAAATTGTACAGGTGTTTTCCCTTGGTATAGATGATATTGTCGGAAGAATTGATGTATTTGGAATCCGACATGCCGCGATAATCCCTGGCCGTAAAGGCGATCGGATTGCCCTCCTTGTCATGGATCGGGAAAATGATGCGGTTATAGAAGACATCGGCCATGCCGTTGCTGAGCATTCGGCAAACACCGGCCTTGATCATGTCTTCATCTTTGAAATTGTGATTCTTCAGATATTCGTAGATCTTGTTGTTGTCAGGATCCAAACCGATATTAAAGTATTCGATCTCTTCTTTCAACAGACCTCTTTTGGAAAGATAATTCATCGCTTCTTCGCCAAGCTTGGATGCACTCAACAGATAGTTGCAATACGAGATCATCGCTGACAGCAAATCGTAGTATGGCTGAAAGCGGGAGACTTTCTTTGGTGCCAGGTCGATATCGATCGGCTTGCCGATGATGCTGGCGACTTCCGAGACCGCCTGCGGGAATGGGATCTTTTTGAAATTGGAAACAAAACTGAAGACGTTACCGCCGTTGCCACAGACGAAACACTTATAGATCTGTTTATCCTGTGAAATCGACAAAGACGGATCATGGTCATCGTGAAAAGGACAAAGAGCCGTATACCCTTTGCCTTTTTTGACCAATGGAATGTAGTGGCCGATCACATCGACGATGTCGGCGCTGTTTCGTATATCGTTAATTACTTCTTCAGTAAGTTTCATTAAAACGTAAGTCTGTTTTTAATATAGTCCTTTACTTCTTCGACTTTGACTCTGACCTGTTCCATGGAGTCACGTTCCCTGATGGTCACGCAGCCGTCATTTTCCGTGTCAAAGTCATAGGTGATACAGAACGGTGTGCCGATGGCATCGTTTCTTCTGTAGCGCTTGCCGATCGAACCGGCTTCATCGTATTCGCAATGGAATTCCTTGCCAAGTTCGTTGAATAAAGCGGTTGCCGGCTCAGACAGCTTCTTGGAAAGCGGACAGATGCAGGCCTTGATCGGTGCGATCGCCGGATGCAGATGCATGACGATACGCTCGTCGTTTTCACTGAGCTGCTGTTTCTCGTAAGCATCGCAGCAGATCATTAAGAATAATCTTTCAACACCGACAGAAGGTTCGATGCAATACGGCGTATAACGCTCATTGGTTTCCGGATCAAGATAGTTGAGATCCTTGCCGGAATATTCGGAATGTTTCTTCAAATCGTAATCTGTACGGTCGGCAATGCCCCATACCTCACCCCAATCGGTGAACGGGAAGGCATATTCGATATCGCTGGTACCCTTGGAATAGAAAGCCAGTTCTTCTTTCGCATGGGCGCGAATACGAAGCTTGTCTTCACTGATGCCCAACTTCTTGACGAAGTTGTAGCAGTAATCGACCCAGTATTTATACCATTCAAGATCAGTCCCCGGCTTGCAGAAGAATTCCAGTTCCATCTGTTCGAATTCTCTGATTCGGAAAATGAAGTTGCCCGGTGTGATCTCATTACGGAAAGACTTGCCGATCTGGCCGATGCCAAACGGGATCTTCTTGCGGGAAGTTCTTGCGACATTGTTGAAGTTGACAAAGATGCCCTGTGCGGTTTCCGGTCTTAAATAGACAACGGACTTCGCATCTTCCAGTGTGCCGATGTAGGTCTTGAACATCAGATTGAACGGTCTGGCATTGGTGAAATTGTGCTTGCCGCAGACCGGACAGACGACGTTGTGTTCTTCAATCATTTTGTCCATCTCTTCCGGTGTCTTGCCTTCGGCAGAAAGACCGGTTGCCTCTTCGATCAGATTGTCTGCTCTGAAACGCCCCTTGCATTCCTTGCAGTCGACCATTGAATCCGAGAAGCCCTTCAAGTGGCCGGATGCTTCCCAGGTCTTGGTATTCATCAAAATGGCAGAATCGATACCGACGTTATATGGAGATCTCTCAATGAATTCTCTCCACCAGAGATCCTTGATATTTTTCTTAAGCCAGGAACCCAAGATGCCGAAATCCCAGGAATTGGAAAGACCGCCGTAGATCTCCGATCCCTGATAGACAAAGCCCGAAGACTTTAAATGCGATACGATCTCATCAAAACTGTATTTGTTATCCATATATTTATTCTCCTTGCAGATTCTCACTGATATATCTTGCGACATAGACACCGCTTGCCGAAGCATGGGAAAGCGAATGTGTCACACCGGAACAGTCACCGATGACAAACAGGTTCTTGTGTAATGTTTCCAGATGTTCATCCAGGACCAGTTCCATATTATAGAATTTAACTTCAACGCCATAAAGAAGCGTTTCATCATTGGCCGTACCCGGTGCGATCTTATCCAAAGCATAGATCATCTCGATGATGTCATCCAATATTCGCTTTGGCATGACCAGCGAGAGGTCACCCGGTGTCGCCTTTAAGGTCGGCGTAATGAAGGAATGTTCGATCTTGTCAACGGTGGAACGTTTGCCTCGAATTAAATCGCCGAAGCGCTGTACAATGACGCCGCCGCCCAGCATATTGGATAAGCGGGCAATCGATTCACCATAGCCGTTGGAATCCTTGAATGGTTCGGTGAAGTGTTTTGAAACCAATAAGGCAAAGTTGGTGTTTTCCGTCTGCTTGGCCGGATCTTCATAGCTGTGGCCGTTGACGGTAATGATGCCGTTGGTATTCTCATTGACAACAAGTCCCTTCGGATTCATACAGAAGGTACGGACGCGGTCCTGGTACTTGGAAGTACGATAGACGATCTTGCCTTCGTATAATTCATCGGTGATGTGGTTGAAGACTTCGCAAGGAAGCTCCACTCTGACACCGATATCGACACGGTTGGAAATGGTCGGGATATTTAAATCCTGACATACGGTTTCCATCCACTTGGAACCGGAACGTCCGGCGGAAATGATGCAGTATTTGGAATGGAAAGATTCCCCTGTCGTATCTAACTCATAGCCGTCGTCGACTTTTCTGACTTTCTTGACATCCGTATTGAAATAGATGTCCGTATTGAACTTCAGATAGGTATAAAGATTCTGCAAAACGGTATAGTTGATATCGGTACCCAGGTGTCTGACCTGCGCATCCAGTAAGTGCAAGCCATTGCGGATGCAATCGGTCTTGATTCTGGAAGAAGCTGTCGAATAAAGTTTTGTATCAGTGCCGGAATACTTGACGTTGATCGAATCAACATAGTTCATCAATTCCAGGGCTTTCTTTTTGCCGACATGTTCGAATAAAGTACCGCCGAAATCATTGGTGATATTGTACTTGCCGTCAGAGAACGCGCCGGCACC
>ONXX01000088.1 GCA_900321955.1 uncultured Bacillota bacterium
CTATAAGAACAATAAACTGGCCATCTCTTTGGACAATCAGAAAGAGAATATCAGCAAGATGCTGAAACTGGTCGACAATCTGGATAAACTGGAGAAGAAATGAGAATTGATAAATATTTGAAAGTCGCAAGGATCTTAAAGCGCAGGGAAGTGGGAAAACAGCTCGCTTTGAACGGCCGCCTGTTTATCAATGAGAGGCAGGCCAAACCTTCGGGGGAAGTGAATGTGGGTGATACCATCCGCATCATTTTCGGTCATCGCGAGATCCTCATTCGGGTCAATGAAGTCAGGGAATCGGCTTCCAAGGAACAGGCTTTTGCCATGTATGAGATCCTGGAAGAAAAGAAGGAAGCCTATCAGGCGGATCTTTAGCAGTTTTGTTTTTGGAAAAATGAATGTAGTATAATATATGTATGGCTAAAAAAGGCAAGAAGAAGAAAAACAGCATTATTTCCAAACTGGTGTCGATCGTGCTGATCGTTGCAGCGATCGCGATTCTGACCGGTGTTTTGGATAAGATCTATAAAATGTTCACCCTGCAGCAGCAGGCGAAAGTCGTCGAGGCGGAACTGGAAGCTTTAAGAGATGAGAACGCTTCTTTAACTTCGACCAAGGAAAAGCTGGAGGATCCGGATTATGTCCAGACCTACGCCAGAGGTGAATACATGTTTTCAAAGGGCGACGAAAAGGTTTTCTATCTGCCCGGCGATTAAGGAATAAATACAGGTTCTTGTACAAGGCGGTCTTTGACCGCTTTTTTTGTTTTCAGGTGAAATGGTTTTTCAAACGAATAATGTAGTAAGGGAGGTCTCTTATGATCATTGCCACAGCTACGCAGATGAAAAACAATTTCGGCAAATATCTCAAATACGCCTTGCGAAACGGAGAAGTCTATATTGAAAAACACGGGACGATCGTTGCCAAACTGATCCTGATCGAAAAAAGCAATTCCTGTCTTTCGGAAGGACTCAAGCAGGGGACCAGAGGATGAAGGTCTTATTCTCGGCCGAAGTGATCTTCGCCATCCTGAAGGAAGAAGACTGCGCAGCAGACGGACGCAGTCTTTTGAATGCCTGTCAGGAGAAGAGACTTGACGGCTATATCTGCATCGATACGCTTGTGCAGCTTTCCAGAATGCTGGACAGGAAAAGCTTTGCCCTGGCCTTGCCTATTCTGTCCAAACTGCTTACACCCATCGGGGTGAATCTGCGCGATCTGCGGGAGGCGATGGCCTATCAGAACATGGAAAAAGGACTGGAGATCGTTTTGACATACCGCCACCGTCTGAATTGTCTGGTCGTAAAGCAGAAAAACCTTTATGATAATAGTACAATAAAGCTGTATGTTCCAAAGGAACTGAAAAGGATGCTGGAAGATGGAAAAACAGATTAGCAGAGAAGAGATCTATAACGGTAAAGTGATCCATGTGGTCAAAGATGAAGTGGAACTGGATGACGGGACAAGATCGATCCGGGAAGTCGTCCTTCATAACGGCGGTGCCTGCATCGCTTTGAAAAACGAAGGCAAATACTACATGGTCAGCCAATACCGCTATTCTTTAGGCAAGGAAATGCTGGAATTTCCGGCCGGCAAGATCGAAAAGGGCGAAGATCCGGATGAGACGATCCTGAGGGAAGCAGTAGAAGAGACCGGCTACAGCGTGAAGAACATCAAAAAGCTGGGTTCGATCATTCCGACCTGCGGTTATTGTTCGGAGAGGATCCATCTGTATTACGGCGAAGCGGATGAAAAGATCGGCCAGCATTTCGATCCGGATGAAAGGATCGACCTCAAGCGTTATACTTATAAGCAGATCGCTGAAATGATTTCCAACGGGCAGATCGATGACGCCAAGACGATCGCTGTCATGTATCATCTGAAAAACGAGGGCATCGATGGCTGATTTTAACAGTCTGGTTTCGGGGCTCGAACAGGAAAAGGATGACGTCAAGGCGTATTTCACTTCCTTTTTTGAAACGGGCAGGCTGAAAGACTATACGATGGATCCGCGCTGTGACAGGGACATGAAAAAGGCCATCACCTTCATGTTTCGTTCAAAGAAGGACATCAGGGAAAGATGCGAGATCGCATTGTCTTATGAACCCTTATGCCTGGAAGCCTTCTTTGTCTCCTATATTCTGAGCGAAGACATCTTTGCCGACCTGCTTTTCAAGGATTACTATGGTGAGCTCGATTCCTACAGTGAACTGAGTGAGCATCAGCAGGAGTGCTACATCCGCATCCTGTCTTTCTATGTGGAGTTTCTGATGGATATCAGAAACTTCAGCAAGGCGATCAAAGTGGAGCGGCAGATCATCCGTTTCACGTCTTTTAAAAACCACGACGATGTCGATCGTCTGAGTTTCCTTTACAGCGTTGTTGAAAATGCGGATGATTTCTACCGTCTGTATCTGGACTGTGATTTTGATATTTACAACTACATCCTTCTGATCGTAACGCTCTTAAAGCACGATGATGAGTATCGGGCAAAGGAGGTTACACTGGACATGTTTGAAAACATACCGTATACTTCCTATCTGGATCACATGTGGGATCTGGATGAAAATGACGAAGAACAGAAAAAGTTCATCGAAGACATTGAAAGTCTCTATGAATATATCAGTGCTGTCCCGTCTTTCTTCTCCTTTATCAATACGCTGCGAGAGAAAAGCGAAGGAACGCTTTAGTGCTATAATAGGGGTAACATGAACATAGATATCAGAAAAATACAGGAAATTAAAGACGAACTGGATTCTCTTAACGAGAACGATGTTTTGTTTATCGAGGATGAGGGAAACGTAAAGTATGCCATCATGCCGATCGAATTATATGACTCTATGGAAGATCTGATGAGCGTGCTCAACGGCCAGAACGGCACGTCGGTCAGGATCGCCACACCGGATGATCTTGATTTAAGCTACGACGAATATGAGCGGATCAAGAAGCAGATCATGGATGCCGTAGAGAAGACATTTATGCCGAAACCGGAGAAACTGAACTGATGAAAGGATTGTTTATTACCTTTGAAGGGCCGGACGGATCCGGCAAGACTTCTGTTGCGACCGCCGTATGCGAAAAGCTCAGTCAGATGGGCTATGATGTGATCCATACCAGAGAGCCGGGCGGCATTGCCATCTCGGAAGATATACGAAACATCATTCTCGATCCCAAGAACACAATGATGGATGCCAAGACAGAGGCTCTACTGTATGCCGCTTCCAGGCGCCAGCATCTGGTGGAGAAGGTCTTTCCGGCAGTAAAGGAAGGAAAGATCGTCATCTGTGAGCGCTTTTTGGATTCCTCTCTGGCTTACCAGGGCTATGGCCGAAATCTCGGCTTTGACGAGGTCCTTTCGATCAATCTGTTTGCGATCGACAACACCTATCCGGATATGACGATCTATCTCGATGTGGATGAAGAGATCGGCTTAAGCCGTCTTTCCGACCGCGCTTTCAAGGATCGTCTTGATCAGGAGTCGATCGAATTCCACCACCGTGTATCGGAAGGATACAGAGAGGTGCTGAAACGCTTTAAAGACCGCATTACGATCATCGATGCTTCCAAAAGCAAGGAAGAAGTCATCGATGCTTCAATGAAGGAAATACTGAAACTGATCAATGATCAAAGAACAGCTTAAAGATTCCGAACCGATTGCCTATCGGAGTCTTTTAAACGCATTGCAGAATTCAAAAGTAGCGCACAGCTACTTGTTTTCTGGTGAATACAACCCCTTAAAGATCGAAGCTGCCTATCTGCTGGCAGAATCGATCATCGAAGGAAAAAATGATTTTGCCTGCGAGACCTGTGATACCTGCAAGAGGATTCGGGCCAACAAGTATTTTGATGTGATCTTTGTCGATGGCTATGAGCGAAGCATCCGCAAGGATGATGTCGAGAACATTCTCGATGAGTTTTCCCGCACTTCTTTAGAGACGTCGGGCAAGAAGGTCTACATCCTCGCCAACATCAACAACGCCTCCGCCAAGGTATTGAATATGATCCTGAAATTCATGGAGGAGCCAAGTTCCTCCAATACTTTCGGCATCTTCATCACCGACCGCAAGGACGATCTGCTGCCGACGATCGTTTCGCGCTGCCAGGAGGTGCCTTTCCTGACAAGAGACTTTTCTTTTCTGATCGAAAAGTACGTGGACAGGGGTTTTGATCCGACCGATGCCTATCTTCTATCGGCCATCTTCCATCGTTTCGATCCGGAATTCGATCTCAATGATCCTGTCTATCTCGGGGCAAAGGAATACGTCTTCAAGACGATCGAGACTTTGGATGAAAAAGACTATCTGCCCGTCCTTTTCTACAGGGAGTTTTATTCTCTGTTCAAGGAGAGGGATGATTTCAGAAAGCTGGTCGACATGTATCTGTCGATCATGATCGTCATGATCAACGATGCCCTCCAGCACAGACAACTGGATGACGAACAGTACAATTCCTATCTCAGGATGATCGAAGCGCATAAACCGGGCAAACTGCTGCAGATTTTTGTGGATGCCGGCGATAAAGCGGCACGCAATGCGGAGCGTAAACTGCTGTTTGACGCGATCAGTTATGAGATAATATCATATATCTGAAGGTGAATTATGGAAGAAAACGCGAAATATATATCAGTAAGATTTGAAACAACAAATAAAACATATACATTCTCGACGACCGATCCGACGATCAAAAACGGTGACGCCGTCGTTGTCGAGACCCAGAGAGGCATGGAGTATTCCTATGCCGTCTCGGATCCTTTCGATAAACCGAATGTCTCTTTCGAGATCAAGCCGATCATTCGCAAGGCAAACGAGAAAGACAAGAGGCAGTTCGAAAGAAACAAGGCCGATTCGATCGAAGCGAAGCGGATCTGCCAGGAAGAATCGGATAATCTCGATCTGAAGATGAATGTCATCTCCGCTGAATATACTCTGGACAGGGCGAAGATCACCTTTACCTATCTGGCGGATGACCGTGTCGATTTCCGTGAACTTTTGAAGGTTCTGGCTTCGATCTTTCACTGCCGCATTGATTTAAGACAGGTAGGAACCAGAGACAAGGCCAAGATGGTGTCGGGTATCGGCGTCTGCGGCAGAGAACTCTGCTGTGCCAAGTTCATCGGCGAGTTCGACCGCATTTCCATCAATATGGCTAAAAATCAGCTGCTGGCTTTGAATATCCAGAAGCTATCCGGCCAGTGCGGCAATCTGATGTGCTGCCTCCGCTTTGAGGATGACGCCTACAAGGATCTCCGCAAGGACCTGCCGAAACTCAATTCGCAGGTTGAGTATGAGGGCGAGAGATACCGCATCACATCGATGAACGTCATCGCCAAAAACTGCAAGCTGGAGAATCCGGATCATGCCATCTTCATCACACTCGATGACCTGATCAAAAAAGGCAAGTACAACAAGCCGATGAAAAAAGAAGAAAAAGGAGAACAAAGTGTCGCCGGATAAGAAGGCTACACTTTTTCTTGTTGCCACCCCGATCGGCAATCTGTCTGAAGCTTCCCCGCGCAGCGTGGAGGTTTTAAAGAGCGTCGATGTGATCGCCTGC
>ONXX01000149.1:0-4867 GCA_900321955.1 uncultured Bacillota bacterium
ATCAACCTGGATTTCGCAGATATCCGTTCCGTCATGGCCGGCAAGGGTACAGCCCTCATCGGTATCGGTATGGCACAGGGTGAAAACAAGGCGAAAGAAGCTGCTGCCAGAGCAATTCGTTCACCGTTACTTGAAGCCAATATCAAGGGTGCAAAATCTGCCATCATCAACATTACCGGCGGACCGAACATCTCCTTACAGGATTCTTCCATCGCTGTCGACTTCATTAAAGAAGCTGCCGGCAATGATATCGATATCATCTACGGTGTCGCGATCAACGAATCTCTTGGTGAAGCGATCATCGTTACCGTCATCGCTACAGGATTTGATTTGCCAAACACCAAGCACACCAGTGCTCCGCCGCAGACTTCCATCATCTTCGATCGTCCTGCCAATAAGGAAGGCGGCGAAGAAAAGAAGGATGAGGTTGTCGTCAATACCGATGACGATGATGTTCCGACCTTCTTCAAGACAAGAAGCTAAGATCATTCAAACAAAGGTCTTTCTCTTACCGGGAAAGGCCTTTTCATTTAGGAAAGTTGATATTGAGTACTCTTTTTGTTAAAATAATTTCATTATGTATAAATCAGAAGAGGTTCCTTTACCGTGTAGTCAGAATGACACTTCAGAAATGAGGTGTTTTGATGAATAATTCCGATTTATTAATTATCATATCCATCTTAATTCTGTGCTACAGCTTTTTTTCTGCGTCTGAGACGTCTTTTTCATCTTTAAACAAGATCAAGATCAAAGCCCTGGCCAATGCCGGCAACAAGAGGGCAGAGAAGACCTATGAACTGACCGAGAACTTCTCAAAACTCTTGACGACCATATTAATCGGCAACACGATCGTCAATGTCGTATCGGCATCTCTGGCAACTGTCTTATTTACCAATTTATTCGGTGCGCAGGGTGTTACGGTTTCTTCCATCGTCATGACCCTGATGATCATGATCATCGGTGAAATCGTACCTAAGAATATTGCCAAGTTCATTCCGGAAAAGTTTGCCATGGCTTCTACGCCAATTTTGTCTTTCCTGGTATGGATCTTTACGCCGCTGACATTTGTCTTCAAGTTTTTGGAAGATTTGATTGCCAAATTCTTCGGCAATCGAAGCGAAACCTATTCAACCGATGAATTCATCACGATGGTCGAAGAAGCCAACGAAGACGGTGATATTGAAGACCATGAAGCCGATCTGATCACCAACGCTTTGGAATTCAACGATCTGGATGTCGGCGAAATACTGACGCCGCGAATCGATGTCATCGCCATTGATATTGATGATTATACGATTGAAGAAATTGAACTCAAATACCGTGATTCCGGTTTCTCAAGACTTCCTGTTTATAAGGAAACCATCGACAACATCATCGGTGTCCTGATTGAAAAAGACTTCTACTACCATCTTTTCTATGAAAAATCCGTGGATATCAAGTCCATCCTGAAAGAGGTCATCTATACCTCGCCGCAGGTCAAGATTTCTTCCTTGCTGAAGCAATTCCAGACTTCCAAGAACCACATGGCCATCGTCGTCGATGAATACGGCGGCACGGAAGGTATCATCACGATGGAAGATATTCTGGAAGAACTGGTCGGTGAGATCTACGATGAACACGATGAGGTCATCGAGTACTACAAGAAAATCGATGATAATACCTATCTGGTCAAGGCCGATGTCGATTATGACGATATGTTTGAACACTTCGGCATTGAAGTGGATGAAGAGTATGAATTCAATACGACATCCGCCTGGGTCATCGATATGCTCGATAAGATCCCGGTCAAAGGTGACAGCTTCGATTTCAAGAATATGCATATCGAAGTCACTGACGCCGATTCCAAGAAAGTCAATGAAATTAAAGTGACTATCAAAAAGGAAGAAAAGGAAGAGGAAACAAAGGACAAGTAGCTTGTCCTTTTCGTTTATAATGAATATATGCAGCAGTACTTTGTTTCTGAAACGCTTTCTACAGGTGATGAAATAAACCTTGATAAGGACATTCTTTATCATCTGGTCAAAGTCTTGCGTAAAGACAGCAGTTACACCTTTCGCATCGTTGATCAAAACGGCAGCATTTTTCATGCCTCATTAAGCGGCAAAGATACCTGTCTGATTAAAGAAAAACTTGATGAAGACAACGAATTATCCTGCGACATCACCTGCATTCTTTCTTTGATCAAAAGCGATAAGCTGGAATTATGCATTCAGAAGCTGGTGGAACTTGGCGTAAAGCGCATCGTTCTTTATGATGCCAGACGTAGTGTCATGAAGATTAAGGATGAGAAAAAGCTTCAACGGCTTTCCAAGATCGCCTTGGAAGCAGCAGAGCAGAGTCACCGCAATATCGTTCCTCAGGTATTGATGCCCATCGGCATCAAGCAGATGAAAAACTACATGTCAGAGAAAAACTACATCTGTTATGAATCGGAACGAAACATCGCCGATATTCCTTCGTCTTCTTCCATCACGTATATCATCGGACCGGAAGGGGGCTTTGAGGATAAGGAATATGAACAGATCTGTGCTCTGGGATTTGAATCGATCTCCTTAGGGAAACGGATCCTTCGGGCGGAAACTGCCGCATTATATATGACGAGTGTCATCGTAAGCAAATGTCAATGAAAACCTATGCAATGATGGTCCTGGGCTGCAAGGTCAACGATTATGAAGCGACCTATGTCCGGGAAAACATGAACAAATACTTCAGCGAGACAGATTTTAAATCCAAGGCGGATATCTATCTCATTTTTACGTGCTGCGTCACCAATACGGCAGAAGCCAAGACCAGGAAATTCATTCACGCGGCAAGAAGAAACAATCCCGATGCCTATATCGCGGCAATTGGCTGTCTGAGCCAGATCAAATCGGACAGTGAAGTATTTGAAGACGTCGATCTGATTATCGGTTCCGATTCCTTCTTAAAGATCCAGGATGGCTGCAACCAGTTCTGTTCATACTGCATCATCCCGTATTCGAGAGGAAGAGAACAAAGCGGTGATCACACAAAGATCCTGCAAGAGGCAAGAACACTCGCCAAAACCAATAAAGAAATCGTTTTGACCGGCATTCATACCGGTCGCTACAACGACGGGGAATATGATCTCTATCATCTTTTAAAAGATCTTTGTGAGATCGAAGAGCTCAAGACCATCCGTCTTTCTTCCATTGAGATCACCGAAATCAATGATTCGATCATTCACTTGATGAAAGAAAACGAAAAGCTGGCCCATCATCTGCACATCCCGGTGCAGACCTGTTCCAATGCGATTTTAAAGGCCATGCGGCGTCCTTACACGATCGAAGAATACATCGACAGAGTGGAATTCATACGCAGTCAAATCCCCGCTATTTCGATCTCTACCGATCTGATCGTCGGCTTCCCGAATGAAAGCGAAAAGGAATTTGAAGAGACTCTTGAGAATCTGAGAAAGATCGCATTTTCCTTTATCCATGTCTTCCCGTATTCACGCAAAGCGGGAACCTTAGCCGACAAGATGGAAGGTCACATTGACCCCAGGATCAAAAAGGAAAGAGTCAAACAAGTCATGGGACTTGAAAAAGACTATACCGGAGCCTATCATCAAACCTTTATCGGCAAGAGCGTCAAAGTACTGGTTGAGAAGAATGATGACCGGTATTCTTACGGTTACAGCAAGGAATATATTTATACAAAAATTGAAGGGAATCTTGAAGTCGGTGAACTTTATGATGTCATCATCGACCGCATTGAGAATGACGAGGTGATCGGACATGCTGCTTAGTCAGATCTTCAAGGGCGCGCCAGATATTGAAATTGAACAGCTTTCCATTGACTCGCGTCATTCCATGAAGAATGCCATTTTCTTCTGTCTGGACGGCATCAAATACGATGGTCATGACTACATTGAAGAAGCCATCAGCAACGGCGCCAAAGTCATCGTCTATTCCAAGGAACAGAAAGAAAAGTTCAAAGCGATCTATATCAAGGTCAGCAATGTCAATTCCATCCTGACTAAGGCAGCGACGCTTTTCTATAACGATCCCAATGCCGGCATCGACAAGTATGTCATCATCGGCAATTACGGCCGCTCTTCGGTCGCTTCCTTTATCAACGATTACCTGAATTCGGTATCATCCTGCGGCTATATCGGCATACTGGGCATTCGCTATAACGGCCTGGAACTCAATTCGTCCTTTGCGACTTTGAACATCCTGGATAATCTCAAGATGCTGGATACAATGAAGAAAAGCAATGTCAAAGCCTGCACCTTTGAAGCGGATGCTGCTTCACTGAACTTACAGAAACTGGATTCCATCAAACCGGAAGTGGTCATCTATACCTGTACCAACAAGAATTCCTCGGAATACCAGACCAACGATTATTACACCTATATGCGCCGTTATCTCTACACTCTGGAGAATTCGACAAAGGTCTTATTCAATGTCGATGATGAATCTTTCAAGGAACTTTCTGACTGTGTCGATAATTATGTGACGTACGGCACTTCCACGATCGCCGATTTCCAGATACGGGATGTGACGATCTCAACAAACGGCATCGCCTATAAGATCGTCCATGACGGCAGATCTTTCAACGTCAAATCAAAAGTGCAGGGCATGGTCAACGTCTACAATCTGACAGCAGCCATCGTTGCTTTGGCCTTGCAGGGGGAAGACATCGAATCGGTCATTGCCCATATGGTTGATATCCCTTGCGTGGAAGGCGTCATGGAAAGGGTCGACCAGGAATACAACATCATCATAGATTCGGCCTACGATATCAATTCGATCGAAGAGATCTTCAAATATGCCGATTTTGTCAAACGCAAGAACCGCGCCATCGGTGTCATCAGCATCAATTATTCCGATGGTGATAAACGATT
>ONXX01000149.1:4895-8336 GCA_900321955.1 uncultured Bacillota bacterium
CGTCATGGAGATCCTGGAACGCTGTGACCGCTTTGAAAACAACGGCCGTATTCTGTACATGCCGATGCGCTCGCAAGCCATCGAAAATGCCATCGAGATCATGAACAGGAACGACACGCTGATTATCATCGGCAAGGGAAATGAACGTTTCCTTTCGATGGCGCTTGGCAAGGAATTCTATTACGGCGATAAGCATTATGCCGTTAAATTCATAGAAAAGAGAAGGAGAGAAGAAAATGAAATTATCTAAGTATATCGATCATACGCTGCTGAAGGCTGACGCATCTCTGGAAGCGATCAAAAAGCTCTGCGATGAGGCAAGAGAATACGACTTCAAATCCGTCTGTGTCAATACCTGCAACATTCCTTTCTGCAAAGAAAAGCTGCAGGGATCGGATGTACTGGTTTGCTGCGTCATCGGTTTCCCTTTGGGGGCTATGTCGACAGAGGCTAAGGTTGCCGAAACAAAAGATGCCGTTTTAAAAGGCGCGGATGAAGTTGATATGGTCATCAACATCGGCAGACTCAAAGACAAGGACTACACCTATGTGACAGATGAGATCAGACAGATCAAGGAAGCCTGCGGTGACAAGACATTGAAAGTCATCATCGAAACCTGCCTTTTAACCGATGAAGAAAAAGTCAAGGCCTGCGAATGCATTCTGGAAGCCAAGGCAGACTTCGTCAAGACATCCACCGGTTTCTCCACGCATGGCGCGACCTTTGAAGATGTCAAGCTTTTAAAGGATACTGTCGGTGACAGATGCTTTATCAAAGCAGCCGGCGGCGTCCGCAGCAAGGAAGACTTCATGAAGATGATCGAGTTGGGAGCAAACCGCATCGGCACATCTTCCGGTACGAAACTGATTGAAAAGGGCGAATAATCTTTATTTTTGAAATAATTTTGTTTATAATAAACTTTGCGTAAAGAAGAGGAGGTGAAAAACAGTGGCAAAAGTCGTAGTCAAGGAAAACGAACAGCTTGATGATGCATTACGTCGTTTTAAGAGACAGGTCTCCCGTAACGGTACTCTTCTTGAAGCAAGAAAAAGAGAATATTACGTTAAGCCTGGTATCAAAAAGAGACTGAAACGTGAAAATGCTCGTAAACTGAGAAGATCCAAATAAGTCGGTTATCTTACCGACTTTTTTAATACAATGAATGTATGAGCAAGATCAATGTATTAGGGGCATCCTGTATCGATATCCTGGTCGATCACATCGACAGCAAAACCTTTTTAAGCGGCAAGTATAAGGCCGATCGTATCAAAACTTCCTTTGGCGGCGACGCTCTCAACGAAGCAGTCGTTCTTTCTTATCTGAAGGAAGATGTATCCATCTCCTCGGTGATCGCCGATGATCCGATGGGCGTACTGATTCAAAACTTTCTGAAAGAAAAGGGGATCACCGTATCCAATCCCATCAAACAGAATGTGGAAACCTATCTGTCACTTGTGCTGATCGATGAAAACGGGGAACGTCATTTTATCGGTTCCAAAAACGGATCCCTGCGATCCTATTGCCTTGAGGATGTCTGTATCGATGAAGACTGTAAGATCGTTTCCTTTGCCTCGATGTTCATTTCACCTTTATTCGATGATGAACAGATGGTCAAACTGTTCTCATTGATCAAGGAAAAGGGGATCCTTCTTTGCGTGGACTGTTCTTCCATCAAAAACAATGAAGACGCAAAAGATATGTCATGTCTAAAATATATTGACTATTTCTTCTGCAATGCCTCAGAGGCAAGAGCACTTTGTCACAGTGAAGACATCCATACATGCGAAGAAGTTCTGTGTCAATGCGGAATAAAGAACGTCGTGATTAAGATGGGTGAAAAAGGATGTCTCTATAAAGGAAAGATCTACGCACCTCAAAGAAACATTCAATGCATCGATACGACGGGTGCAGGTGACAGCTTTGTGGCCGGTTTCATTCATGGCCTTTCACAGAATGAGAAAATCGAAGACTGTATCCGCATCGGCAATGAATGCGGAGGAAGGGCATGCGAATATGTCGGCGGCAATGAATGGACCACTCATCAGTAGCATTCATTTTCTTTTTAAACTAAAATAGAAACTGTATGAAATATGTTTTTAAAGATCTGACGCAGGACGATATCAAAAACATCATCGGTGTCTCCGATGCCAATATCCAGCTCTTGGAAGAACTCTATGACTGCGGCATCGTGTACCGTGATGATTACTTCAAGCTCTTAAGCGATGATGAAGAAATGTTTGCCAAATTCTCAGCCCACATGGACTATCTGGTTTCCATCTGCAAGGAAGAAGAGATCGATTACGATCTGATCAAACAGTCCTTCATCAATATCAACGAATCCCACCGCGAATTCTTCAAAAAAGAAATCATCGCGTATTCCTTTAACGGCAAGCCTTATAAAGCCAAGACCGCCAATCAGCAGCGTTTCATCGATTTGATACGGGAAAACGATCTGACCTTCGGCATCGGCCCGGCCGGTACCGGCAAGACCTTCCTGGCGGTTTTAATGGCCGTCAGCTACTTCAAGAAAGGCAAGATCTCCAAGATCATTATCACGCGACCCGCCGTCGAAGCAGGGGAATCCTTAGGCTATCTGCCGGGTGATTTAAAGGAAAAGATCGATCCTTACCTGATGCCGATCTATGATGCTCTGGATGCGATTCTGGGCGGCGAACAAAAGGACAAGATGATCGAAAAGGGAACCATCGAAGTCATACCTCTGGCCTATATGCGGGGAAGAACGCTGGATGAGGCTTTCATCATTCTCGATGAAGCACAGAATACGACCGATAAGCAGATGCTGATGTTCTTAACAAGACTCGGCTTTAATTCCAAGATGGTAGTCAACGGCGATATCACGCAGATCGATCTCAATATCAACCGGACAAGAAGCGGTTTAAAGATCGCTTCCGAAAAGCTTCAGGATATTCCGGGCATCGGCTTCATTGAATTCACCAATTCCGATGTGGTCCGCAATCCTTTGGTCCAGAAGATCATTGAAAAATTCAACATCGAATAATGCCTCAGATCGATTCTGAGGCTTTTTTATGCCATATGAAGGGCATTTGTAAATAGTTCGATTAAAATATCATTCCAATTAGAAAAGCTAGAAATTGAAAATTGCAGCGTTTCTATTTATAATCTTTTATTATGAGAAAATTATTTATCGCTTCCAACAACGCACACAAGATCGAAGAGATCGATGAAATATTAAAAATGAACGATGTTCATATTGAACTGATCTGTCCCAAGGATATGGAACATTTCGATGAACCGATCGAGGACGGAGACAGTTTTGAAGAAAATGCCTATATCAAAGCCAAGTACTATCACGACTTATTTGGCCTTGATGTTATACTGGATAATGATGGCAACATGATTCTTACCGAGGGGCTGGTGCTTCAGGAAGAGAAGTACTGGACGGAGTTCCTGGGGAAGGAT
>ONXX01000150.1 GCA_900321955.1 uncultured Bacillota bacterium
TGACTATGAAGCATACAAGAAACACGTTGAAGAATTAAACGCGAAAAAATAGTAAAATAAGCTTATAAAAGAAAAGAGGTAAAAAAATAATGATTAAAGTATTAGTATGTTGTGCGAGCGGCTCAGGCACAAGCATGATGATGAAACTGACTGCAGAAAAGGCTTGTAAGGCTCTTGGCGTTGACGCAAAGGTCGAACACGCTCCGATCTCAGAAGCGAAATCCAGTGCAAGGAACTTTGATATTGTTATTACTTCTCCGGCTTTTGTCTCAACATTTGATTCCATCAAGAATCAGGTTAAGATCGCTGCAGTAAAGAATCCGCTCTCACAGCCGGAATATGTTAATGCATTAAAAGAAAGCGGTCTTGTTGAGTAATTGAAAACTGAATAGGGGCTGTTTGTCAGCCCCTTTTCTTAACGTTTTTTAGGGAGAAAAATATGAGATTTGAAAAGACCCATCTTGATGACATCGTAAGATGCTACTGCACGAGCCACATCGAAATCGATGATCAGCTCTACGCATTCTTCGCTTCGGAAAATCCGAACAGCGAATGTTATTCCTACACAGGCAAACACTTTGAAAACAAGGAAGTTGTCTGGAAGGATGACCGCGGCGGCTGCATGTCCATCATTCCGTTCAAGGAAAGAAAGGGCGAATTTTTAGCCGTCAATGAATTCTATTTGAAGATCTCACCTTCCGCTTCCAAGCTTGTCTGGGGCAAGAAGTGTGATGAAGGATGGAAAGTAAAAGATGTATTTAACTTACCTTATTTACATCGTTTCGATATATACAACGTCGATGGCAAGGATTATGTCATCTGCGCCAC
Organism: uncultured Bacillota bacterium; assembly: GCA_900321955.1. The sequence goes on from ONXX01000150.1 coordinate 829, forward strand.
GATCGCCAGAGACAAGGCCTTCAAGGATGACTGGTCAAGACCGGGCCAGATCTATGTCGGTGAAGTCCCTGCCGATCTGGAAAATGAAAATGTCGTCTTAAGGCAGATCGGTGATGGTTACTTCCGTAACCACGGTTATTCCCGCGGTGAATATGAGGGAAGAGTCTGCGGTTACTTCGGTTCCGATTACGGAATCGTCAGAGTGACCCCGCCGCATGATGGCCAGGACTGGAAGGTTGAACGAATTCTGGAAGGCAACATCTCCGAAGTAGCGATCGCCGATATCGACGGTGACGGCAAAGAAGAGATCATGACCATTGAACCGTTCCATGGCAATACGATCAATGTCTATAAGTTAAAGGATGGCAAGTACGAAGTTGATTACACCTATCCGAATGAGATCGATTTCGCTCACGCCTTAGTCGGTACGACTCTTTGCGGCAAGCCTTGTTTTGTCGCCGGTATCCGCCGCGTCAACTGCGAAGCCTTCGTCTTGACCTATGAAAACGGTGAATACAAAGTCCATACCGTCGAGACCGGTATCGGTCCGGCCAATCTGGATGTCGTTCATCATCATGGCAGAGAATTCATCTTTGCGGCCAACCACACAAAGAATGAAGCAGCGATCTATGAAGTATTAGGAGAGTAGCGATGTTAGAAGAACTGAAACAGAAAGTATTTGAAGCAAACCTTGAACTGCCAAAACACGGACTCGTCATCTTTACCTGGGGCAATGTCTCGGGAATCGATCGGGAAAAGGGTCTGGTTGTCATCAAGCCTTCCGGCGTGGATTATGACAAGATGACGGCAGAAGACATGGTCGTTACCGATCTTGACGGCAAGGTCGTTGACGGCAAGCTCAAACCATCTTCCGATTTAATGACACACTTGGAGTTCTACAAGAACTTCCCGAACATCGGCGGTGTCGTCCACACCCATTCGATCAATGCGGTCGCCTGGGCACAGGCGGGCAAGGACATTCCGGCTTTAGGCACGACCCATGCGGATTACTTCTACGGCCCGATCCCTTGCACGAGATACATGACGCCGGAAGAGATCAAGGGTGAATATGAGCTCAATACCGGCAAGGTCATCGTTGAGACCTTCAAGGAAAGAAAGATCGATCCGGATCAGATGCCGGCGGTCTTAGTCCATTCCCATGGTCCGTTCACCTGGGGTAAGGATCCGTTCGATGCTGTCCACAACTGTGTCGTATTGGAGACACTGGCCGATATGGCTTTAAAGACCTTTGTCGTCAACAGCGAGACCAAGCCGATGCAGGACGAACTCTTAGACAAACACTTCTTGAGAAAACACGGTCCGGGTGCTTACTATGGCCAGGGCTAGACAATACCTCTTGGGCATGTACGAAAAGTCCATGCCGATGACCCTGAGCTGGGAAGAAAAGCTCACTGCCTGCAAGAAGGCGGGATTTGACTGGGTGGAGATCTCCATCGATGAGACCGATGAAAAGATCGCCCGTCTGACTGACCGCAAGGTGATCGATGAGATCAAGGAAGCGATCAGAAAGACCGGCGTGCCGATCTATACGATGTGCTTCTCCTCGCAACGTAAATATTCTCTTGGTTCCCTGGGTGAAGAAAAGCACCGCAAGGCCATGGAGAATATGGCCAATGCCATCGACTTTGCCGCAGAGATCGGTATCCGCATCATTCAGCTGGCAGGCTATGACTGCTACTACGAAGAAGCCAATGAAGATACCAGAAACGAGTTCATCAAGAATCTGAAGATCTCCTGCAATATGGCGGCGAGAAAAGGTGTCTTAATGGGATTTGAGACCATGATGGACCGCAACTTCATCGATACCGTCGAAAAGGGCATGGAATTCGTCAATATCTGTCAAAGTCCATACCTGGGTGTCTATCCGGATATCGGCAACCTGGCAGGTGCCAAGCATGACTTCGGTTATGAAAAGAGCGTCAACGATGACCTTCGGACCGGCAAGGGCCACATCCTGGCTTGCCATCTCAAAGAGACCAAGCCAAAGACCGACCGCTCTGTTCCATGGGGAACCGGTCTGACCAGATACGAAGAGAATCTGCCGGTATTAAAAGAACTGGGTGTTCGCATGTTCAACGGCGAATTCTGGAACGATCATCCGGAAGCCTGGGAAGAAAACCTCAAAGCTTCCTGTGACTTCTTACGGGGCAAGCTCGACAAGGTCTTTGATGATTAAACTCATCGCCTGCGACCTTGACGGCACGGTTCTGGATGATCGGAAACGGCCCGATACAAAACTGTTGGAGACGATCAGAAAGTTACGTGAGAAGGGGATAAAGTTCACCTTTGTCTCCGGCCGCAACGAGGAACTGTTAAGTCAGCTCATCGATGAATTTGAAGTGTCAGAACCCTACGTGACCAATAACGGCGGCAATATCTATCAGAATCACCAATTGATTGAGAGCGATTATTTGCCCGGGGAATATAACAATGTCATCGTTAAGATGCTGACGGACTATGATATCGCCTTTCGTTTCTTTGCCGATGAAGTCTACTATGGCTTCAAGGATACGGACTTCTTCAGGTCACGTATGCATTTATTAAAAAACTTCGGTTTAAAGGATTATGA
>ONXX01000154.1 GCA_900321955.1 uncultured Bacillota bacterium
GGCAATAGTAATCGAATTCGTCGATGATCGCTCTGTCATGCCAGCCGCCGTATTTCTCGTCGACCCAGCAAGGCATATCGTAGTGATAGATCGTGACGATCGGCTCGATGCCGGCTGCCTTGAGCTCATTGATCAGGTTGTTGTAGAATTCGATGCCCTTCGGGTTGACCTTGCGGTCCGCTGCCGGAATGATTCTTGACCAGGAAATACCGAAACGGTAGCTGGTGAAGCCGCATTCCTTCATTAAGGCGACGTCTTCCTTATAGTGATGATAATGGTCAGAAGCGATCGAGTTGTCCGCAAACGGCTTTTTCGTCTGCGAGTTCAGGTCAATGATCGCCTGCGTCCTTCCATCTTCCAAAGTAGCGCCTTCAACCTGCCATGCAGCAGAGGATGCACCCCAGAGGAATCCTTCAGGAAAAACCGGATTATTGTTATGTTTCATGATCTTCCTCCTATTTTATGATTCCATTATATGTAAACGCTAACATTTTCTTGGTATCAGCTTTTGATACCAAATTAAAAAATGGTATCAGCTTTTGATACCAATAAAACGCCCCAATGTAACACTTCATGTTACAAAATGCACAGCAGAATTTCTTGTGGAAGCCTCTTCCGCTCTCATAAAATGAAGGTGTACAGAAAGGAAACAAGCCTATGAAACAAATGGGAAACAAGATTGCCCTAAGACGAAAAGATCTGGGCTTAACACAAAACGAATTTGCCGAAAAGCTCTCTGTCACCAGGCAGACGATCTCCCGCTGGGAAGCTGGCACGGTCTTGCCGGATATCGACAAGATCAGCGATATTGCCTCGATTCTGCAGGTGAGCTGCGATTACCTCTTGAAAGACGAGATCGAAGAGGACACGATCAGCACGGCCTTTGCCCCGGGAAAGCTGCTTTCTTCCTTATTGAATAAGAAAGTGAAACTCAACTTCTTTGACGACGAGGGCGACATCGAACTGTTTAATAAGGAATGTGAGATCCTCTCCTTTGAAGGAAACTGGATCAAGGTCATTGCCCAAAACAAGAAGGAAACGATCGAAAAACTGATCCCGCTTTCTTCCATCCAATCCTTTGAGATCCTTCCGGAGGAAAAACAATGAATACGCTCGCCTTTGTCTTTTCCCTCTTCGGTCTGATGGCCTATCTGGAAGTCTCTTCCTTAAAGAAAAGAGTCAAGGAACTTGAGCAGCAGCTCGTCAAGATCGAGGGAACCCCGCTTCATCAGGAATACCAATCCCTGGCCAAGATCGCCTCATCCTATATCGGCAAGAGCGTGACGATCGGCTTTAAAGAAGACGAAGGAGACGTCGATATCTTCGCCTACGGCAACACCAAATACGGAACCAATACCCTGTTGGATGCCGACGATGACTGGCTTTTGGTGAAGATCGAATCCGCAAAAGGTACAGTGACCAAGCTGATCCGCCTCTCCTCCATCACCTCAATCGCCGAGAAGAAATAATTCTTTCAAGGATGTACCATATCGGGCATCCTTTTTTGACTCGTTTTTAAACAGGGTGTACTATTTTGTCATGAAAAACAACGGGATCAATAAAGGTTACAGCATTGTCCGCTTCAATCTTTTGACCAGCCTGCTGTCCTTGTTAAACCGCAACGATGAAAACGATACGGACTTTGTCATCGCCCGTTATTTCCTGAATCATTTACGTGAACTGAAAGACACTAGCATCTATAAGATCGCCGATGAGTGTTACGTGTCCCGCTCTTCTGTGCAGCGCTTCATCAAAAACATCGGCTACGATTCCTTCACCTCGATGAAGGCCTCGATCGATGAGATCATCGCCCATGAAGATGGCTTTATCGACTACACCGACCACACCGATTATCTGCAATTCATCTCCCAGAGTATTACCGAGATGATGAAGGATATCGGCAAAGCCTGCAATACGACGGCCTTTGCCAAGCTTCTGGGCTACTTTGAAAAAGCCGACCAGATCGTCTTATTGACGGCGGAAGATTCTTCTCATGCCTGCAAGGTCTTTCAGCAGCAGATGATGACGACCGGAAAACTGATCCGCATCATCACCTCTGCCTCCCACAACACGGAACTTCTGAATTCCCTCAAGGAAGACGACCTCCTCTTAGTCTGTTCGGTGACCGGCAATTATGCCTTGGCCATCAACGACCAGTTACAGGATATCAAGGCCAAGAAGTGTCTGATCACTTTGAATCATACGACGGTTTTCGAAAAGACTTACCGCTTCATTTTCTATCTTTCCGAAAACATCGCCCTGTCTTCCAACAACATCGTATCCGCCCGCAATGTCTACAATAATTACGGTCTGACCTTCTTCTTCGACCTCTTCTTCCATGAGTGTTTTGTCAGATACCAGGCCAACAAATAAAAAACCTTTATCGCGAAGATAAAGGCATTTTTTTCAATGGCGCTGACTACAGGATTCGAACCTGTGGTACCTTGCAGTACGCCACCTTTCCAAGATGGTAGGATAAACCGCTCTCTCAAGTCAGCTTATTGACAATATCTATTTTGTCCTAAACTTCATTTTTTTTCAATATCGAACTTCAAAATCTAAACCAAAGCCCGTCAAATGACGGGCTTGTATTCCATATAGACTTCTTTGTTTTCCAGATCCTTCCACTTAAAGACGCCATCCTCCAGCACCATGTAGCTGTGACGGGATCCTTCTTTCGGGATGGAGACGGAACCCGGATTCAGATAGGTGAAACCATCGCACTCTTCGATCTTTGGCACATGGGTGTGGCCGCAAAGAAGAATGCCCTTTGTGCCGGGCAACGGCTTTTTCTGGTTGTAGACGTGGCCGTGGGTGGCATAGATCGTGATACCGTCAATATACAGCAAGGCATAATCGGCCATGATCGGAAATTCCAGAACCATCTGGTCGACATCGCAGTCGCAGTTGCCAATGACGCAAAGCAGATCATCCTTGATGCCATTCAGTAAAGCGATGACCTTCTTGGGATCATAGAGTCCCGGCAGGTCGTTGCGCGGTCCATGATACAGAAGATCTCCCAAAAGAAGCAGCTTGTCCGGCTTCTCTTCCTTAAAGCGCTCGATCAGTTTTTCCGCATACATTCCGCTGCCATGGATATCCGAGGCGATCATCAGTTTCATACACGATACCTTCCTTCAGAATCATTCTATCAAAAAAGAAAGCCGCTCGCTTTCTTCTTTCCTATGCCTTTGCCCGCAGTCTTTGCAGGGTCGTCTTACTCTTATCTTTAATTAAGAATAAGAGCTGGATCATCGCGCCATTGGCTAAAGTCACTAAGACGCCCTTGATCGCCGGACCCAGACCATAGACC
>ONXX01000210.1 GCA_900321955.1 uncultured Bacillota bacterium
AAGACACCGGTATAAGTCGCCGGATTGGAACGCGGCGTACGGCCGATCGGATCCTGCGTAATGTAGACGATCTTGTCGATGTTTTTCAAGCCGTCGATCTTTTTGGCCTTGCCCGGACGGATCTTGACCCGATCCAGAGACTTCATAATGGCCTTGGTCATCGTCTCGATGATTAAGGAAGACTTGCCCGAACCGGAAACACCGGTCACACAGGTAAACTTGCCTAACGGGATCTCTACATCGATGTCTTTCAAGTTGTTTTCGCTGGCACCGATGATCTTGATCTTCTTGCCGTTGCCCTTGCGCCTCTTCTGCGGCGTCGGAATCTCCTTGCGGAAGGAAAGATACTGGCCGGTAATCGATTTTTCATCGACGAGGATCTCTTCCGGTGTTCCGGCAAAGACCACCTGGCCGCCGTCCTTGCCCGCCCCCGGTCCGATGTCGACGATGTAGTCGGATTCCAACATCGTCTCGGCGTCATGTTCAACGACGATGACCGTATTATCGAGATCGCGCATCTTCTTTAAGGTGGCAATCAGTTTGGCGTTGTCTTTCTGATGAAGACCGATGGAAGGCTCATCCAGAACATACAAAACACCCGTCAAAGCCGAACCGATCTGGGTCGCCAGACGGGAACATACAAAACACCCGTCAAAGCCGAACCGATCTGGGTCGCCAGACGGATACGCTGGGCCTCACCGCCGGAAAGGGATCCGGCAACCCGGTCCAAAGTCAGATAATCCAGACCGACATCGCTCAAGAAGCGCAGTCTGGCCTTTAATTCATTCAATAAGGTCCTGGCGATCTCGGTCCGCATTGGATCAAAATGCAGATTGTTGAAGAAATCATAAGCTTTATCGATCGACAGCTTCGTCGATTCGTAAATATTCGTATTCCCTACTCTTACGGAAAGTACTTTCTCATTGAGTCTTGCCCCATGGCACTTTTTACATTCGGACTCGACCATGAAGGAACCGTAGTATTCCTTGCCAAACTTGGACTGGGTCTCTTCGAAACGGCGTTCGATCAGCGTCTTGACGCCTTCGATATAGCCGAACTTGTTGTAGGTCGTGCCGCCGGTAGAAGTCACCGTATAGCGGATCTCCTCATCCGAACCGTAAAGGATGATGTCCATTTCTTTTTTGGTCATCTTGTTTAATGGCTTGGTTTCCGAGATCTTATAGTGCTTTAACAGGGTGGCGAAGTTCTGCCACTCCAGATTATTGGAGCCGTAGATGTTCTTATAGTAGCGGATGCCTCCTTCGGCAATGGACTTGGTCATGTCTGGCATCAGATAGTCCAGATCGACCGACATCGTCACACCTAAGCCTTTGCATTCATCACATGCGCCTATCGGCGAGTTGAACGAGAAAAGACGCGGTTCCAGTCTCGGCACAGTAAAACCGCACTTCGGGCAAGCCTGGTGGGAAGAAAAGAGGTCTTTTCTACCGCCGTGTTTGATCTCACAGGTGCCGTCTGCCAGACGCAAAGCGATCTCCAAAGAGTCGGACAGTCTTGTCTCGATCCCTTCCCTTTTGACCATACGGTCAACGACCACCTCGATATTGTGGCGCTTGTTCTTGTCTAATTCCGGTACCTCTTCGATGTCGTAGAGTTCATCATCGACATATAAACGCAGATAGCCGTCTTTCTTTAACTTCTCAAACAGATCCTTGAAAGTCCCCTTCTTATTGGTGACGATATTGGCCAGGATCTCCATTCTCTCGCCTTCCTCGAAATTCATGATGTTGCGGATCATCGAAGTGATGGTCATCGCTTCGATCGGCTCATTGTGATTCGGACAATAGGCAATGCCGCATCTGGCATAAAGAAGACGCAGATAGTCGTAGATCTCGGTGATCGTCGCCACCGTGGAACGCGGGTTGTTGGAAGTAGTCTTCTGGTCGATGGCAATGGCCGGCGACAAGCCCTCGATCACATCGACATCCGGTTTGTCGACACCGCCTAAAAACTGTCTGGCGTAGCTCGACAGGGATTCGACATAACGTCTTTGTCCTTCGGCATAGATCGTATCAAAAGCCAAAGAAGTCTTTCCCGAACCGGAAAGACCAGTCATAACGATCAGTTTGTTGCGCGGCAGATCCAGGTCAATGTTTTTCAGGTTATTGACTCTGGCACCGCGGATAATTATTTTGTCATTCATCTTTATTTCTCTTAAATCTCTTCTTGATGCGGGAGAGCCGCTTGTTTAAAGCGCTCGCCGATCTTCCCGTAAACCGTTTAACTCTGGAAATGATCCTGCCATATAAGGCGCCCATTAAATCAAACGCCCTGTTGTCGGTCAGCTTCTTTCCGGTATCGGTGATCCTGTCAACCGCCGAATAGAAGTGGTTGTTGATGCCCCTGGATTCATCCAGAAAATTGCCGACAAAGGAATCCATATAGTCGTTGAAATGGGAATCCAGATTCTCCACCCTTCTTATAAAACTGGAGAGAACGCAGATCGTCAGCGTCGTATCCGCCGAGAATAACATCACACACAGCATCGCCAGAAACTGACGAAGCTCGATGTCAATCTTTGCCAGCAAAGGAAGTAATACAGGATTGATCCCATAGACGATCAGCAAGCCGGCAACGCCAAAGCCAATCGAAGCCGGCAGACAGATCCTGCCGTTGAGGTTGAGCGGCGAAGAAGAATAGTCCCACCAATAGGCATGGAAGATCTTTTCCAGCACATAGTGTACCACATATTCCAACACCGCAGAGGCCGCCATGCTTACAAGAAAGACCGTAAGCGGCGTGTAGTCTGTATAAATATAGGTAAACAACAGGGTTCCCAGTAATGCCCCGGTCCCATAGATCGGGATTGCCGGTCCAAATAAGAAGCCGCGATTGTCCCACTTGCCGGCCCACCCAGAAGGTCATGGCAATACACTCATAAAAATATCCGACGACCGATAAAAGCGAGAAATAGATCATATACAGACTTACCATCGTTCCACCGTCTCCTTTAAAGCGCAAAGCTTATCGGCCATACAAACGACAAAAGCCTCCTTGCTGGAGGGAAAACTGCGGAAAGTCAAAGGCCACATGTGGCTTTCAATGACCTTCTGTGTTTCGAAATCAACACCGAAATCCTTGACCGCGTTGTCCTTGGCGATCTTCGGGTGGGTGAAGCCATGCATCTGAAACACATTTACAAAAATCCTGGCATCATGCCAGTCATACAGGTAGTAATCATGTAAAAGAGCACCCCGCAGCAGTGTTTTCAGATCGCAACCAAGTTTCAGATCCCTGTTTAAGATATAAGCCGTCTTGGCAACATTCACACTATGGGTAAGGACACTGATCTTTCCGTGAGCGAGAAAGTCATCCATCTTCCGTACTCTGGAATCGCTGAGAAGTTCACCGATGTGCGAATGAAATTCCTGCAATTCTTCCCTGCTCATTTTCACCTCTACATTATACAATGCTATAATTGGTTTATGCGCGAAAACATCGTTGAACTGCTTTGCGGTGATAAGCAGATCTATTTAGTAAAAACCGCCCATGTTTCCAAGACGTCAATTGAAGATGTTGATGCCTGTTTTGAGGAAGTCAAACCCGACTCCATCTGCATCGAGCTGGATGAACAGCGCTATCAGAAACTGGAAAATCCCGAAGCCTGGCGGGAGACCGATATCGTCAAAATCATCAAAGACAAACAGGTCGGTTTCCTCATGGTCAACGTCATCCTCTCCTCTTTCCAAAGAAGGATGGCCAAATCTTTAGGTTCAACGACCGGCGGCGAGATGATGGAAGGCATCAAACTGTCAAAAGAACACAATCTTCCTCTGGTTCTGGCCGATCGTCCGATCAAGACCACCTTTGCCCGCATCTGGGCAAAACTCGGCGCAAGTGAGAAATTCAAGCTGCTGACCACGATCATCGGTTCGATCTTTGATGACGAAGAGATCTCCGAAGAGGACCTCGCCAAACTCAAGGAGGCCGATGCCTTAGAAGCAGCGCTCATGGAAGTCTCCAAGGAATTCCCGACCGTCAAACAGGTCCTGGTCGATGAAAGAGACCAATACCTCGCGCAAAAGATCAAGACAGCCCCGGGCAAGAAGATCATGGCCATCATCGGTGCTGCCCATGCCGGCGGCATTGCCAAGCACATCGAAGAAGAGATCGATACGAATGCCCTGGAAGTCGTGGAAAAGAAAAAAGGACTTTCGTCCTATCTCAAATACATCATTCCGGCGGCCATCGTATTGATGATCGGCTTTACGATCATCAAGAACCGTGATGCCGGCCTGAGCCAGATCCGCTCCTGGATCTTATGGAACGGCGGTTTAAGTGCCTTAGGTGTCCTTTTAGCCTTAGGCCATCCGCTTTCGATCCTGACGGCCTTTATCATGTCGCCGATCACTTCCTTGAATCCGCTGCTGGCTTCCGGCTGGTTTGCCGGCCTGGTTGAAGCCTACATACGCAAGCCCAAGGTCAAGGACTTTGAAGACATTGCCGAAGATACTTCTTCCTTTAAAGGCTTCTGGAAGAATCGGGTCACCCGCACCTTGATGGTCGTCATCTTCGCCAACCTCTTCTCCTCCATCGGAACTCTGGTTTCCGGCAT
>ONXX01000155.1 GCA_900321955.1 uncultured Bacillota bacterium
GCATAACGGAATTCGCCGTTTCTTAAATCAAGGAAGCCCATCCACGCCGTGACAAACATGTTGGCATCGTTGCCCTTGCACAAATGTTCATTGGCATTGGTGAAGATCTCACCCGGTTCCATACCGGTCTCAGCGTAGTTACGAATCATCGTCTTGGAACGCATCATGAATAAGGATGCCGGAATTCCCTTGCCCGAAACATCGGCAACCAGAATCGCCAAAGTATGGGAATTGATCATATAGAAATCATAGAAGTCACCGCCGACTTCCCTTGCCGGATCCATGATCGCATATAAGTCATATTCCTTGGCCTGCGGGAAGTTTCTTTCCAGAGCAGAGAACTGAATTTCCTTGGCATAGCGCAGTTCCGTATCAATTCGCTCATTGGCCTCGGCAATCAATTTCTTCAAGGCATCGACGGTGATGTTGATACCGCCTGACAGAGATAAGAATTCTTCCGTCGGTCCGACATCGACCACCGTATCGAGTTCCCCTTTGGTGATCTGTTCAAGCGATTCGTTGACATCGTCGATCTTATTGACGATGTGGTGCTTGGTCAGATAGAAGATGAAGATAAACATGACACCGAAGACCGAGATCTGCATGAAGATATTCAGATAGGTCGACATATTGCGGGAGAAATCACTCTCGTCCTTGGCCATCAGGACATAGATATCAAAGAAATCCATATCCATGAAGATATAGTAGTAGGTCTCCCCGCCGATCGTGACCATCCTGCGCTGCAGATAGCCGCTCTCACCAAGGGCATCCGTCGGCTCTAAGCCGATATCCGTCGCTTTCCTTCCTTCATTTATGTTGCCGGCAGCGATAATCGTTCCGTCTTTATCACAAACAATGATCTTTCCCCATTCGCCGACTCTTCTGTTTTCGACGACGGCATCAAGGCGCTCCGAAATCTCCGCTTTAAACTGATCGACATTCAAAGAAGTGATGACGAAATGGTCCGCAAAAGGCAAGCCGGCCTGTCTGTAGGCAATCGACCTGTCATAGCCATAGGTATCGGCATACGGAACAGTTTCCATATTCGTTTCAAAAAGCGGAATCATCTCTTCAAGACGGGCAACAAATCTGACATTGGCACCCATTAAAGAAGCGTTATTGGTATCAACAATGACTCCATCCTTGTCGATGATGAAGAGATCTTCAACATCGTAGTAATCAGCCAGCCACTCGGCACCCTGATCCGGAAGGTCGTAGAAATAGTCTTCCGCCATCTCTCTGGTGATTCGCACATGATCCGAACGTACCTGTGAAATGATGTCATCATAGGCATCCAAGCCATTGAGCACCATGAGCTCAAAGGAGTTCTGGATGCTGGCTTGTCTTTGCACCAGGAAGGAGAATAAGGAAGTCAGAATCAAAACGACAAAGACCAAGGTAATCAAAGAACGCTGATACTCTGTCGCAATGGTCGGTAAGATCAGTTTTCCGCGTGTATCTCTCTCCATCCAGCGCATGAAGAAAGCCGAGAAAGCAACCGACAGAGAATTGATGATGATCATCGGTGTTGCACAAGCTCCGATATAATCCATGGAAATCTCCAAGGTCTCAGAGTTGGTCACCAGGATAAGAATCATATCCAGAGTCTCACAGAAGACACCGGAATATAAAGCCAGTTCCCATTCCGGAATCTTCTTTTCAAAGATCTTCTCTCTTAAAAAAGCGGCAATAAAACCGGTTAAGATGGTTGCCAAAGCACAGCCGTTGCGGGTAAAGAATGCACCGCCCCAATAGACGCAGAACCAGCGTTCCACACCACCGATGATACCGGAGATAATGCCTGCCCAAGGACCGAAGAAGAGGCCCGCACAAAGCGGCGAAGCATTGCGGGAATTTAATATCGCACCGCCGGTTTGAACACCGAATTCCGTCGCCATTATAGCAGTAACGCCGAAAACCAGACCGGCAATGATCTGTCTTTTTTTCTCGGACATGGAACTGTTTTTTTCGTTCTGGAAGATCAGGTAGAGGGCTACACTGGCCAGAAACGGCAGCATCGAAAGAATGACAAGTTGTCTTATCATGTTACATTTATAATACTACTATTTTCTGGCTTACAGTAAGACGTAACGCATGAGAAAAGTGATGGTTTCCCATCATTTTCAGATAAGCATAAATACAAAACAAAGAGATGATACTACATCATATGGCCAAACAGCTTCTGGAATTCGCTGTATGAGATCTCCTCCTCAATTTCATTATGAACACATTTTATGAAAACAATCAAATTTACTATCCCAGACAAAAAAAGAAGATCCCAACTACAGGATCTTCTTTTCTAGCTTTACTTATGAAATCAAGGCTGTTTGCCGATGTAGGCAAGGATACCGCCATCGACGTATAAGATATGACCGTTGACAAAGTTGGATGCATCAGATGCCAGGAAGACAGCCGGACCCATCAGGTCTTCGACTTCACCCCATCTGGCAGCCGGTGTCTTGGAAACGATGAACTGATCAAACGGATGTCTTGATCCATCAGCCTGCGGTTCTCTTAACGGAGCCGTCTGCTTGGTGGCAATGTAGCCCGGACCGATACCGTTGCACTGGATGTTGGCACCGCCGAATTCAGCACAGATGTTTCTTGTCAGCATCTTAAGACCGCCCTTGGCTGCTGCATAAGCGGAAACAGTCTCACGGCCTAATTCAGACATCATGGAACAGATGTTGATGATCTTGCCATGACCCTTTGCGATCATTGCCGGAAGAACGGCTTTTGCGCAGATGAATGGTGCATTCAAGTCAGTATCGACAACCTTACGGAAGTCTTCGACGCTCATTTCAGTCATCGGGATACGCTTGATGATGCCGGCGTTGTTGACTAAGATGTCGATCGTGCCGAGGTCTGCTTCAATCTTCTTGACCAGTTCCTTGACAGCTTCTTCATCAGTAACGTCGCAGACATAGCCCTTTGCTTCGACGCCTTTTTCTTTGTATCTTTCAATTGCCGCATCGATCTTTTCCTGGCTGCGGCCATTGAAGGCAATCTTGGCACCGGCATAAGCCAGGCCGCATGCCATACCGAAACCGATACCATCGGAAGCACCGGTTACTAATGCAACCTTGCCATCCAGACGGAAATCATTCATATTGAAATCTTTCATGTCTTACCTCTGTACTCTGCCTGAAGCATCGCCACCGGCCAAAGCCTTGACCTCAGCTTCAGAAACCAGGTTGAAGTCCGTCGGAATCGTGTGCTTCAAAGCACTTGCTGCAACAGCAAACTCGAGAGCCTCGCCCTGAGTCGGCTTTGTCAGCAGACCATGAATCAGACCGCC
>ONXX01000112.1 GCA_900321955.1 uncultured Bacillota bacterium
TTGAACTGCTTCTTCGCGTCTTCCCCGATCCTGGTGATGACATCACCCTGACGGATGCCTGCCGCAAAGGCAACGGATTCTTCTCTGACCCTGTCGACATAAAGACCGTCGGTCGTCTCTAAGCCGATGTTGAGATTGGTCCGTTCATAGTTGTACATGTCCTTTAAGAAGATGCCCTTGACGCCAAAGAACTGCCGATCGACAAAGCCCTGGCCGATCAGTTCATCGGCGATGATCCTGGCTTCATTGGCGGTGATCGCAAAGGTGACGCCGCCCTGATACGCCATCGTATTGATGCCTACGACTTCCCCGTTCATATTGATGATCGGCGAACCGGAATAGCCCTGCGGCAGGACGGTGCCAAGCTGTATGACGTTGAGATAGTAGGTATAGCGTTCATTATCAACTAAGATCGTATTTTCGATCTGGGACGCGGTCTTGGAGATGATGCAGAGCTCGCTGCTTCCTTCCAGTTCCAAAGAGACCGGCGTGCCTAAAGAAACCATGAATTCACCCTGTTTCAATAAGGAGACATCGGCACACTTCAATGGTTCAATCAGATAAGGCGTATTGATGCGGATCAATGCCAGGTCCGAATAGATATCATGGCCGATCAGTTCCCCTTCGACATTATAGGAAACGCCGAAACGCACATTGATGGAAGAGACATTGGCGACACCGTGGTAAGCCGTTAAGATATAGACATCTTCCCCGCTTTGACGGTAGACAAAACCGGAAAGGATGTTGTTGTCGGCAGAGATCGTTACGATGCCCGGTCTGACTTCATCAATGACCTTGGTCAGATCCGTAGAAAAACCGTCTACCTCATACTGATTGACGACATTGGCACTTTCTCTTTGTCTGGCCCGGCTGATTTCAGAAGAAAGCACAGCACACCAGAGAGTCAGTAAGATAATCAGGACATAAAGTAAACGGTTGTTTTTCATAGATTTATTTTATCAATCGATCAATGAGCATTGCAAATAATTGCAGGCATTGACTCTGGTTCCATTCACCTCGAAGGTGATATGAAGGTGAACGCCGTCCGAGTAACCGGTGTTGCCCATTTGGCCGATGGTCTGGCCTCTGGTGACGTTCTGGCCGACTTCAACGTAAGCCGGCACATTGAGATGCATGTACATCGTACGCACACCGTTATTGTGGTTGATGATGCAGTAATTGCCCATATCCCAGGCCCAGCCGACGGAATCGACGGTGCCGGAGTCCACGGCATAAACCGGACAGTATTTCTCGTAACGGTTGACGATATCCGTACCGGTATGACCGAAATAACAGCCCCAATGACAGGTGATCGACGGGTTGTCGACCGGCCAGATGTAGTTGCCGGTACCGACCAGATAGACCTGCTTGGTACCTACGGCAATGACACCGCGCTTTGGCTGCTTGATGATGTTTTCCGATAAAAGTTCACCGGATTCCAGAACACCGTTGATCCACTTCTCTTCGTAAAGAACGTTCTTGATACCGGATTCTTCCTGGACTCTTACTTCGTAGATACCCACTTCCAGTTCCTCATCTTCGATGTATTCCGGAACTTCCGGTACGATGAGCTGCTGAGAGAGGTTTTCTTTGGTGACTTCGATCGTCAAAGGCGATGTGTAATAGGTGACGTTGAGCTGCATGCCCGGTGTGATGACCTGGTTTTCATTGTGCAGGATGTCCGGATTTAACATCATGATCTGACGCGGCGACATATCGCCGAAGTAGTAACCGACACCCTGTAAGGTATCCCCTTCCCGAACCGTGTAGTATTCTCGCTCTTCGTTGTGGCCATAGCACAGGAAGCGGTAGATCTCATCGGTTGATGTGAAGATCGAGGATGGCGATACCACAGCTTCTTTGGTGGAGATCGTCTCCTTTAAGACGACATTGGTTTCAACGCTGCCCAGTTCGCTTGGCGATTCGATCGCCTCACCTCTGGCCAGTTTCTGAATGGTCTCATCGGAGACGAAGTTGGAATAAAACTGTTCCAGTGCCTTGGCAAAATCGTCGTAGCTCTTGACGTAGATGATCTCATAGACGCCTTCTTCCGTGGAGAATTCCACTGCCGTGGTCTTGACGCCCAACAAGTCGTTTTCAACCAGATAATCCATGATCTGATCATCGGCGTTGGCAAAGTTGGCATAGGATTTTTCTTCCACCACATAGACGTCTTCACCAAGACCCAGCTGGGTATTCGGGAATTCCTCTTCGTAATCCTTGTATTTATCAAAAATCAAGGAATCCAGATAGGCCTTATCGGTGATGACCCCGATCAGTTTTCCCTTGTTGTAGATCTTGTTGTAGGTCTTTTCATTCTGATCATAGGAAAGGATCTCCTGATGGACCAGGGATGTTTCATTTTCAATGTTTGCTTCTATGACGTTGCTTTTTCTGAGCATCGGCAGGCCAAAAACGATGGCGATGCTTAAGATCAGAGAAAGCGGAATCAAATACCAGTATTTTTTCAATTAAGCATTCTCCTCGCCGGCATTGGCGATGCCGTAGAAGGCGTTGATCTCTTTTTGAAATGCCAGCAGCACTTTGCCGGTCGGACCGTTACGGTGCTTGGCGATCAGCAGTTCAACATCTTCTCTGTTGGAATTATCGTTTTCGTCTCTGTTGTAGTAGGCATCACGGTACAGGAATAAGACCAGGTCGGCATCCTGCTCCAAAGCACCGGATTCTCTTAAGTCCGACAGCATCGGACGTTTATCCTGTCTGGCTTCAACGGAACGTGACAGCTGTGACAGAGCAATGAGCGGTACATTGAGCTCTCTGGCCATCGCCTTGAGACGGCGGGAGATCTCGGAAACTTCCTGCTGACGCGAATCGGATTTGCCTGTCGCCTGAATCAGCTGGATATAGTCGACCACGATCATGTATAAACCTTCATCCTGAGCCAGTTTACGGGCCTTGGCGTACATTTCCGAGACTTTGATGCCCGGTGTATCGTCGATGAAGAAATTCATCTGTTTGAGCCTTTGCGTGGCTTCATTGACCTTGGACCAGTCCTCATCATTCAACTGACCGGTTCTTAATTTCTGAATCTCAACGCCGGAATTGGCTGCCAGAATTCTTGTTGCCACCTGTTCAGCCGGCATTTCCAGTGAAAATATCGCAACAGCGCCCGGTGTGATCTCGGCCGAATTCATGGCCAGATTTAAAGCCAGGGCGGTCTTTCCCATGGAAGGACGGGCGGCAACGATGATCAGGTCGCCTTTCTGGAAACCGGCCGTCTTGGAATCCAGATCACGGAACTTGGTCTTGACACCGGTAATTGCGGTGCCGGCTTCCTGAATGGCCTGGATATGTTTGATGGTCGCGTCAAAGATCTCTTCGCCGGTTTTGAAATCAGCCGAGGTTTTGGATCGGGTGACTTCCGTCACTTTTCGTTCGACATTCTCCAGCATCTCATCGACACTGACCGAAGAATCATAGGCATCGTTGGAGATCTCTTCGCCGACCTTGATGACCTTTCTGGCCAATGATTTATTGCGGATGATCGAAATGTATTCGCCTGTATTGTTGGCAGAGATCGTCGCATTGGCCAGCTGCATCAGATACTCCAGGCCGCCGATCTTGTCGTAGACGCCGAAGTCTTTTAATCTGCTGGAAAGGGAGACGGTATCCACCTTCTCCTTATTCTCGTACATCGAATGCATCAGATTGTAGATCTGACGGTGCTTGTCCAGATAAAAATCATCGGCGGTCACACCGGCATCCACACACTGACGCATCGCGTCGGGATACAACATGATATTGCCCAATAAAGACTCTTCCGCCTCTATCGAATAGGGCATCGAACGATTGCTCATAACTATTCCTCGATCAGTTTGACTTTGATCTTGCCGATAACGTCCTTATATAACTCAACGCGGATATCATAGGTGCCAAGCTCCTTCAAAGGCTCATTGTCCTTGATCTTGCGCTTGTCGATAACAATACCCTGCTTTTTCAATTCTTCTTCAATCTGCTTGGTTGAAATAGAACCGGAAACCTTGCCGTCTTTTGCCTTGACTTTGAATTCCAAGGTCTTGCCGGCTAAAACATCGGCCAGCTTCTTGGCTTCCTGTCGGTTTTGTTCATCGAGCACCTTGGCTTCCGCCTGCTGCTTTTCCAGGACCTTCTTGGCACCGGCAGATTCGGCGACCGCCAGGCCTCTGGCAATCAGGAAATTGCGGGCATAGCCGTCCGAAACTTCTTTTATTTCACCCTTCTTCCCTACTTTTGGGACATCAGATAATAATATGACTTTCATAGCTGCTTTTCTCCTTCAAAATATTCATCCAGAACTTTCAACAGTTCGTTTTCCATCTTCGGAACACTGGAATCATTGACCTGCAGACCGGCCGCTGTCATATGACCGCCGCCGTTCATCTTTTCCATGATGACCTGTACATTGACCGTGCCTCTCGAACGGGCCGAGATGATCGTCTCGTTCTTGTCGGAATTACAGATGACAAAGGCCGCTTCGATATGTTT
>ONXX01000156.1 GCA_900321955.1 uncultured Bacillota bacterium
AAAGGGCAGTTCTCAGATTGCCGATATGCATATAGCCGGTAGGACTTGGCGCGAATCTTGTTCTAATCTTTTTCATATAAAAAACTCTCCCAAACTATTTTAGCAAATATAGTATCTATTAACTATAGAGAAAACGCATTAAAGTGGCAAATCACAATGAATTAAGATAAAATTTATTTTATAGAAAGAGTGAATTTTATGAAGTTTGAATATGTACCAAGTCAAGTCTGTTCCAGACATTATACATTCGATATTGATGGCGATACCATCAAGTCATTACAGGTCGTCGGAGGCTGCAACGGCAACCTCAAAGGTATTTCACGCATCATAGTCGGTATGAAAGTCGACGATGTAATCAAAGCATTTGAAGGCGTCGATTGCGGCGGCAGGGGAACCAGCTGTCCCGATCAGATCTCCAAGGCATTGAAAGCATACAAGCTTGCTCAAAACTGACACGAGAAATCGTGTTTGTTTATTTAAGGAACAATTTATGATCTACGGTTTATATCTTTTATTCATCACAATATTTGTTCTGATCGATCAGTTCTCCAAAAGGATCATCGTTGCCAACATCAAACTGAACCATGTGGTACCGGTCATTAAAGGCTTTTTCAATCTGACTTACGTCAGAAACTACGGTGCCGGTTTTTCCATTCTTCAGCATGCCACAGGTTTTCTTCTGGCACTTTCGATCGTTGCTTCGATCATCCTGTTTTACTTGCTGGTCACAACCGAAAAGAAGGATCTATTGTCCAAGGTCTGTTATCTTCTGATCATCTCGGGTGCGATCGGCAACTTCATCGATCGCATGAAATATTCCTACGTCATCGATTTTCTTGATTTCAAGATCTTCGGATACGATTATCCGGTCTTCAATATCGCCGATTGCTTCATCACGATCGGGTGTTTCCTTTTGATCTTTAAGCTTTTGTGGGAGTCAAAAAATGCCAAGAATTGATCTGATTGTCGACGAAGAAAATACCAACATCCGTCTGGATGTCTATCTGAGTGAAAACACACCCTTATCAAGAACAGCGATTCAGAAACTGATCGAAAACGGTGAGGTATTGCTCAACGGAGAAAAGCCAAATAAGAAAGTCAAGACCGAGCTTGGCGATCGGGTCTCTTTTTCCTATGAAGAAAAGACATTGACTGACATTAAGCCTCAGGATATTCCTTTGGATATTGTCTATGAAGATGAAGATCTGATCGTCATCAACAAGCCCAAAGACATGGTCGTCCATCCGGCGGTAGGCAATCCTGACGGCACCATCGTCAATGCACTCTTATATCATTGCAAGGAATTATCCGATGTCAACGGTTACTACCGTCCCGGCATCGTTCATCGGATTGATAAAGATACTTCCGGTCTTCTGGTCTGCGCCAAAAACAACGAAGCCCACAATTTCCTTTCCGAACAGTTAAAGGATAAGACCTGTTATCGAAAATACTACGCGATTGTCAGCGGTGTCATTGAAAACAGTGAAGGGGAGATCGATGCCCCGATCGGAAGAAGCGAAAAGAATCGCCAGCTGATGTGCGTGACGCCAAACAATTCCAAAGAAGCGATCACCTTGTTCAAGGTCATGGAACGTTATGATGATTCCACGCTTCTCGATATCGAATTAAAGACCGGCCGTACCCATCAGATCCGCGTCCATATGCAGTACATCCACCATCCGGTATTCAATGATGCGCGCTATGGCAAGAAAGTCATCGATGATTCCGGCCAGTATCTGCATGCCTATTTCCTTTCCTTTATCCATCCAAGGACAAAGGAGCGGATGGATTTTCAGACGGACATGCCTGATTATATGAAGGATTACATCAAAGCAAAGGGGAGCAAGCTGCAATGACAGATGTGATGCAGCAGGAATATGTCAACCTGCTTCAGATCGCAAATGTGCTCAGTGAAAAATACGGATTTTCCGAAAGAGTGATCCACGACTTCGCGGATTATGTCAACGAGGAAATCTGGCTCTTTAATTATGACGATCCGCATTTCCAATGCATACGCGTCACCTCCAGACCCGAATCCCTTTTCAAGGATGAAGATAAAAGAAGGATCGACCTCTTGCTTAAATTCATCGAACTGGAAAGAAAAAAGACGCTTTCTTTTCTCGACATTCATACCGGCCGAAACGAACACAAGGAAGAGGAGGAATCCTATCCTTCCCTGTATCTTCATTTCAACGGCTACCATGACGGCTATGACGTCAATGCGTTCTATCCGGAAATCTATCACTGCATCGAGTATTTTGAGGATGAGGATGCAACGAAGATGATCTCGGCTCTGACCGAGAAGTTCATGAAGCAGGACAAGAAAAGAAGAAAAGTCCTGCCGCTTCACAAGAAGATTCCTTATCCGATCACGTTGACGATCATTATTCTTTGCTGCCTGTTTTACCTTGTCTATGCCATACTGGCCCGCAAGTACGCCGATTCTGCCGTCTACGTCTTTTTAGGCGCTGACTACAAGACTTTTACACTGGGTCTCAGACAGTTTTATCGTCTTTTGACCTGCGGCTTTGTCCACGGCAGTCTCTTGCATTTGCTGTCCAACATGTATTCCTTGTACATCGTCGGATCTTATCTGGAAACAAGGCTGGGAAAAGCCCGTTATCTCTTTGCGTTATTTGTCAGTATGCTGGTGGCATCCTTGTCACAAGGAATACTCAGTTCCAATACCATTACCATCGGCATGTCCGGCGGCATTTATGGACTGATGATGATCTTCCTATTGGACCTCATCCATCTTAGGCTGATCAATCCGCAGTCTCTTATTCCGCTGGTGCTGATCAATCTGTTCATCAACTTCTTAGGCACAACGGCAGTCATTGCCCATTTAGGCGGTTTAGTGACCGGTGTCGTTCTCTATTTTGTCTATTTCACTAAAGATAAAGCAGGAACCATCTTCCTTTTGGCTGTCCTGCTGTTGTCACTGATTTACAGATATGGCAGAATAAATCTGATAGAACCGATCTATGCCGGGACCGATATGGAAGTTGTCAGAATCACTTATGATCTCGGTTTTAAGGATTATTCGTTACAGCTTTCGAAAAGATTAAGTGAAGTGTATTTACGCTATGGAGGATTAAAATGATCATCAGCTGGGAAGAATACTTTATGGGACTGGCTCATCTGGCCGGACTTCGTTCCAAAGATCCAAACACGCAGGTTGGCGCCGCCATCATCGACAAAGACAAAAAAGTCGTTTCGATGGGCTATAACGGCATGCC
>ONXX01000216.1 GCA_900321955.1 uncultured Bacillota bacterium
GAAGGGCTTCTATGAAGGCTACAGCGAAGAGATCCACGAGGTCTTTGTGTACGACATTGAGAAACAATAATCCTCTTTGATTCAGACAGAAAGAAAGGCAGCATGTATCGTTTTGATCAATGCTGCCTTTTTGATTCTGTTTTTTTTGATTTCTAGTCAGCCAGAGAGCCAAACGGATCCCATGGGTCGAGAACGACCGGTTTCTTCTTCATGGCTGCCAGCTGTTTCTTGTTGAGGTACTTCTTGTCGACGACAGCTTCGAAGACATACTTGTCAAACCAGGTGTCGGAGGCAACATAGTAGCCCTTGTTGGCGACCTTGTCACCCCAGGAGTTTTCGATCTTCCAGCGGGTCGGCTTGTTCTTAACGAGGTTGACGCCGGTGAAGACCATGGCGTGGTTCATTGCCGATTCCAGGGTATCCAGCATGTCGGCCTTGGACATTTCCAGATCAAGCTTGAAGGTATTTTCGTAGTCATTGGACAGATCATCCCATAAGCCCAGTTCTCTGTTGGAATCCTTGCCGCAGTCGCAGCCAAACCATACAGGATCGCCGTCCTTCATCTGTTTTAAGATCAGGTCCTTGAAATCCTTGATCGGCAGATTGAGGAAGAAGACTTCATTGTCGGTACCGGCAACGTTGCCCAGGTATTTGACTGTGTAGGTCTGGTAGAATGGTTTGTCTTCCGTCGGACCGTTGATGATGCCGACGTAGTTGTCTAAATCAACACCCAGGTATTTTTCATACATTTCCATCGGTGTGACATCATAGTGGGCATGGTACTTGTCTTTCTGATCGTAGTATTCAAAGGTGAAGGTTTTCGGCGGTACGCCAAAGCAGTCACACAGCAAGGCGTAAAGCTGTTTGAGGCATTCGTCTTTCAAGGCGGCGATGGCTTCCTTGTTTTCTGCCTTCATCATATCCGCTGTGAATCTTCTCAAACGGCGGTTGATCAGCTGGTTCATCGTTCTGGTGTGGGAGGACTGGTAGGTCTCCGGCATGGCAGTTTTCGGAACCAGACCGTACTTCTTGACTAAGGCGACCATCATATCCCACTGACCGCCGTCACCGACCGCAAAGCGAAGCAGGTAGCGGTATGTTTCGGTATTGAGGGTAGCGGAATTGTCTTTTTCGGCAATGACTGATTCCATGAAATAGTTGATCTTTTCCAGTTTGTCATAGAAGGCAATGTAGTTCTGTGAGAATTCAAACTGGTCTTTGATCTTGTATTTCTTGGCGACCATCTCTCTTAATAAGGTTAAGGAAGAGAAGAGCCAGCATCTGCCGGAAGCCATCTGATTGGTGACCGGAAGAGTCTTGAGGTCGATCGAGAAGAAGTTCGGATTGTCGGCCTTGGCTTCTAAGCGCTTGGAAATCGTGGCGACGTCGTTCTCGCATAAGGCGTTGCGGATGATGCGGTTGGTATCGTCGGCCAGGTAGTTTTCATTCAATTCATTGAGTTTTTTGTTGGAAATCGCTTGGAATTTATGCATGAAATGTCCTTCTTTCTGTCACTATCATAGCACCATTTCTCTAATGGAGCGGGAAAGACTCTTGTCTCATGTATAATGTTAGGTATGGAAGAAAAGCTGTTTAAGATACATTCCGACTACAAGCCGATGGGTGACCAGCCGGCGGCCATTGATTCTCTGGTGGCAGGATTAAAAAGAGGTGAACACGAACAGGTCCTTTTGGGTGCTACCGGTACCGGCAAGACTTTCACCATCGCCAACGTGATTGAAAAGGTCAATAAGCCAACCCTGGTCTTTGCCCACAATAAGACCTTGGCGGGTCAGCTGTATTCGGAGTTTAAGGCACTGTTTCCGGAGAATGCGGTGGAATACTTTATTTCCAACTTCGATTTTTATCAGCCGGAAGCCTATATGCCCAAGACTGATACCTACATCGAGAAAAATGCGGTGACCAATGACGAGATCGATATGCTGCGCATGTCGGCCTATAACTCTTTGCTGGAGAGAAGAGATGTCATCGTGGTGGCTTCGGTTGCCTGCATCTATGCGGGCTCCAATCCGGAAGACTATAAGGAGATGTTTTTCTCTTTGAAGGTCGGTGAGATCATCGACCGTCAGGATCTGATCAAGCGTCTGGTGGTCATGCAGTACCAGAGAAATGACATGGATGCCTTACGAGGCACTTTCTCGGTAAAAGGGGATGTCATTGAAGTACGTCCGGGTCATACCGACAAGTTTGTCATCC
>ONXX01000158.1 GCA_900321955.1 uncultured Bacillota bacterium
TCTGGCCGGACTTCGTTCCAAAGATCCAAACACGCAGGTTGGCGCCGCCATCATCGACAAAGACAAAAAAGTCGTTTCGATGGGCTATAACGGCATGCCCAGAGGCTGCAATGACGAAGACTTTCCATGGGAAAGGGAAGGCGGCTTCCTTGATACGAAGTATGCCTATGTCGTCCACGCTGAACTTAATGCCATATTAAATTCACCGCGTCCGGTCAAAGACTGTACATTATACGTATCCTTGTTCCCGTGCAATGAATGCGCCAAGGCGATCATCCAGTCCGGGATCAAAAAGATTGTCTATGAATCGGATAAATACGACGGCACAGACGGCAACGTCGCATCAAAAAAAATGCTCCGCGAAGCGGGCATTGAACTCGAACAGCTGCCTTATAAGGTCGATGTCACTCTGACGAGTCGAAAGTAATTGTTCGATCATTCTTATGTTTCTTATAAAGGCTCTTGTAATACGCAAGGGCTTTTTCTTCGCCGTTGTCACTTAAATACTGCAAGAGATGACGGATCTGTTCAGCCGTATCCTGATTCATGACTTTGTATTCCCTGGAATTGACAAAGAAATGGACCGGTTCGGATTGATTATAGGCATCTTTCTTATAGGTCTTGGAAGCACTGATGCGGTCGATCACCGATTCCAGCATATAGCGAAACGGCATCTCAATGACGGTCAGTTTTTCATCCTGGCCAAGCCGGTCGACCCAATACTCCCAATGGTGTTTATTTCTGCCTTTGTGGTGTAACCAGCAAAGTGAGTATCCTTTGATCTGTTTCTCCTTGCCGATAGGGGAACGGTCACCCTGAAAATAGCGGACGGAAGGCCAGAATTCGGTAAAGGAAAACTTGGAAAGATCGTGTTTGAGGCCCTGCTCATACATCCCGCATTTAAAGCAGGTAAACATCACCAGATGACGGTGATGAAGTATGGTCCTCAAGTGGCCTGTAAAGCGCTGAAAGAAATTCATATTTTCCACGTGATTCATTATACAACAGAGAAAAACAATTCCATCTCAATAATGCAAAAGGCAGGTGTAATCAAAGAATGAAATGGTATATAATACATGTATGCCTAATCGCCATGAATATCGCGAAAAGATCGTTTTTGCGCTCTACCAGCATCTGTTGTTGCACAAGGACCTCAATGCCTGCTTTGAAGACAATTTTGAGTCCGATAACGACGAATTTCTGACAGCGATCAGAGAAGATCTCGCAAACAATAAGGATGTGTATATTACCGAGATATCAAAACACCTGAACAAGTGGACTTTTGATCGTCTGAATCTCGTTGAACAGGCCATCATTCTCGAGGCCGTTTCCGAGATCCGCCTTGGTCTCAATGACACCGCTGTCGTCATCGACGAAGCTGTCATACTGGCCAAGCAGTATTGTGATGAAGAATCCTATAAGTACATCAACGGAGTTTTGGATCATATATGCAGCAGCTCTCAGTAAGCAGTTTATTAAGATATCTTAAAAACCGTCTGGATACAGATGACCATTTGCAGAAAATTTACGTGTCTGGGGAAATTTCCAATTACCACAGACACTTTTCAGGTCATCTGTATTTTACGTTGAAGGATCCATACGCAGCGATCGACTGTGTCATGTTTAAATCCGCAGCCGCTTCTTTGAAGTTTGAACCCAAAACCGGTGACAAAGTCATCGTCTACGCAAATACTTCGATTTTTGAATCAGCCGGCAAGCTGCAATTGTATGTGCAGCGTATTTCTTTAGACGGACTTGGCGATCTCTATGCACGCTACGAAGCCTTAAAGAAGGACTTGAGCGAGAAGGGGATCTTTGCCGAAGAACATAAAAAACAATTGAAGACACTGTTTCCGGAAAGGATCGGCGTATTGGTCGGTGACCATTCTGCTGCGATGTCGGATATCAAGACAGCTTTTGCCAGACGCTGGCCCTTATGTCAGGTGGACTATCATCCTGTTCTGGTTCAGGGAATTGATGCACCGGCGACCATCATTGCAAAATTAAAGGAAACCGATGAAATGGGCTATGATGCGATCATTCTCGCTCGAGGCGGCGGGTCGTTTGAAGATCTCTTCTGTTTCAATGATGAAGCCCTCATCTATACGATCTATAATATGAAGACCTTCCTGATTTCCGGCATCGGCCATGAACAGGATTTCACACTGACGGATTTTGTTGCCGATCGAAGGGCAGCGACACCGACGGCGGCAGTCGAACTGATCACACCGGATATCAAGGATATCAAAGAAGCGATCGATGAACTGCAGATTGATCTGCAGGATGCAATTCTTTCCTGCCTGGAAAGAAAGAAGATGGCTTTTGATTATTACAGCCAGCGTTTATTCAAATACATGGATAAGCTATCAGCCATTGAAATAAAGATCGATTCCTATATTTCATCCATCGGTGCATCGATATCTCATCAGTGTGAGCGATACAAGGACCAGATCGAACATGATCTGTCCAAGATGAAATTAAACCTTGATTTAAGGCTGAATAAGAGCCAAATGCTATATAAACGATTAAATACACTGTTGGAAGCCTACAGCGCTGAAAACGTCTTAAAACGTGGCTATACTCTGGTCATGCAGGATGGAAAGCTCGTCAAGAACAAAGCTGAACTGAAGCATCAGCCATTCGATGTCCGCTTTGCGGATGGTATCATAAAAGCAATAGAAAGGGATGCAAATGAGTAAGGAGATCAAATTCGAAGAACAGATGAAAAAACTCCAGGAGATCGTAGAGAAACTGGAACGAAACGATGTGGAACTTGATGAGTCGATCGCTCTTTATGAAGAAGGACTCAAGCTGTCCAAATCCCTGAAGGATCAGCTTTCCGTTTTTGAAAGCAAGATCGCCGCTTTGAACGAAGGTGAAAAAGATGAGTGACTTTGAAAGACATATACAGAACTATCTCGATGCCCAAAGGCCGTGTCTGATCTCCGATGCCATGAAGTATTCAATGGAAGGGGGCAAGCGCTTCCGTCCGCGCATCATCTTCGCGATCTTAAAAGGTTTAGGCATCGACGAAAGCGTCGGTTATGATGCCGCTTTGGCTCTGGAACTGATACAGACCTATTCCTTGATTCACGATGATCTGCCCGCCATGGACAACGACGACATGCGAAGAGGCAAGCCATCGCTTCACAAGGCCTTCCGCGAAGATATTGCCATTTTGACCGGCGACCTGTAAAGTCAAGATCATTACTGCTTTAAGCAAGTATGCCGGCATTGACGGCATGATCTATGGTCAGCTACTCGATGTGACAAGTGACAACGAAAACATCGATAAGGAAAAACTCGTCGAGATTCAGGACAACAAGACCGGTGGTCTTTTCAAGATTTCCTGCTTAATTCCGATGTATATCGCAAAGATCGACAGAGAAGAATATTTCACCCGTATGGGTTCTTTGATCGGACTGATCTTCCAGAACCAGGATGACTTATTTGATGTCATCAAGTCTGAAAAGGAAATGGGCAAGTCTTTATCCGACGCCAGAAACGAGAAGGGATCCGCGCTCTCTGTTTATTCACTGGATGAACTGAAAAAGCTGATCGATGAGGAATTCAATGAACTGGATGAATTGCTGAAAGATGCCGGTTTTGATACCTCATATCTCATGAAACTGCTTGATAAACTGAAAAACCGTTAAAATAAAGATAGGGAACTGATGTCTCAGACATCAATAATGAAGTAGGGATAGAAAAGGGGATGTTAAAGAGTCTTTACATCAAAAACTATGCGATCATTGAGGAACTGGAGCTTTCTTTCAGCGATGGTTTTACTGTGTTCACCGGTGAGACCGGTGCCGGTAAATCGATCATCGTCGGTGCCTTGTCCTATCTGATCAAAGGAAAGGCCGATCCTACCGTCATCCGAAGGGGAGCGGATAAGGCGATCATCGAAGGCATCTTTTCGATTGAAGACTATATGAAAGAAGCCTTGGATGAAGCGGACATCGACTACGACGATGAACTCATCATCCGAAGAGTCATTTCCGCTGACAACCATAATTCCATCAAGATCAACCAGTGTTCTGTCACTCTGGCTTTTCTGACGTCGCTTTTTGAAGAGCACATCGACATCCATTCTCAAAAGGATTCCCAATATCTTTTGAATAAAAAGAATCATCTCACTTTATTGGATCGCTATGTAAAGCAAGAGGATCTCTTTGATCAGTACCGCACTTCCTATCGTGAATACAAAAAGGCGGACAGCCAGTATAAGGAACTGCTCAACAACACGTACAGCGAAAGGGAACTGGAATTCTATCGTTTCGATCTCAATGAACTGGAAGAAGCGAAACTCGATCTTGAGGAAGAAGATGATCTTTTAAACAAAGAAAAACGCTATAAATCAGCAGAAAAATACATCACGACTTTGAATTCAGCCATCGAGATCTTTGATGGCGATGCCGGAATCAAGGAACAGCTTTCCACTTTGATCCGCGGCCTGAACCTCGATGATGAAGTTGTCAACGACGTCAAAGACAAGATCGAAAACATCTACTATGATCTGAATGATCAGACCGACCGTTTAAAACAGATCCTAAGCAGTTTCGGCGATGAAGATCTCAACATCGAATACATTGAAGAACGTCTGTATACGTACTCCAAATTGAGACGCAAGCACGCCACGGATACGCAGGGTCTTTTGGACAAGCTGAATGAGTTAAAAGAAAAGATCGCTTTCTTTGATGACCGCGAATACGTGTTAAAAAAAAAAAAAAAAGAATTGG
>ONXX01000005.1 GCA_900321955.1 uncultured Bacillota bacterium
TTGCCGAGCGCCGGGAGCTGGGCCTCCATATCCCGCCCAGAGGCAGGATGATCACCCAGTCGGCCTACCCCTATTATGAACAGGACCGGGAGACGAAGCATTTCCACGTGGACGACCAGTGCGTGGGCTGCGGCAAATGCGTGGAACGGTGCCCCGTGGCGGCCATGGAGAAAGCTGCGGAATATCGGCACTCAGGCTCGGGTTGCCGGTAAACAGTTTCAGAGAAACACCTTTCCAGTCTTCGATGGAGTTCTGGCGGACCTTTCCTTTCAGGCGGATCGACACCTGATCATCCTGCGTGGTGTGGATCTCATAGAAAGGATTCCAGGAAGCAGCGTATTCATAGTAGCGAAGCTGTATCGGATAGGATCCGTCGCTTTCCGTTTCCAGATCAACTTTGACCAGGTAGGCATTCAGCTGTTTCTCTTTCTCCTTTAACTGTTTTGCCAGTTCTGCTTCTTCATCTTTGAGATCCTGTATCTGCCGGTAGATCTTTTCTATCCTTTCCGGCAGGGCATCGATATAATCGGCCATATCCTTGAGATCGAGCTTGTCGCTGGAAGTAAAATCGGTATTTCCCTGTAAGACGTCGATCTGTACATTGCGGACTTCGATCGCTTTCCGGATTCTCTCCAGTTTTGATTGGAGTTCCTTTTTCCTTTCCTTTGCGTCTTCTGCTGATAATTGTTCGACGCGGATATTGGAACCTTTGACCTTGTCGCTCAGACCAACGCTGAGGGTTGATGGTTCAAGAGTAGGCGTCAGACCTTCGATGGTGATTGTCTGTTTGCCGGCATGAAGATCGACATTGCCGATACGGGTGATGTAAGCACCGCTGCGGTAGAGCGAAACCTCTTTTATCTCTGTTATGATCATTGTCTTTGTACCTCTTTACTTCATTGTATCGAAAATGGGAGGACAGAAAAAGACAAGGCGTAACAATCTTTGATTTCTCAGATCGATGGTATACTGAAGACAAGAAAGAAGGTAAATATCATGAATGAAGTCTGGCAGTTTCTGAAAGAATGCGGTACGTATTATCTGGCGACCGTGGATGGCGATGAGCCAAGAGTGCGGCCTTTTGGCACGGCAGAGATCTTCGAGGACAAGCTCTATATTCAGACCGGCAAGAAGAAGGCCTGCTACAGGGAACTTATCAAAAATCCCAATGCCGAAATCTGCTGCTTCAAGGACGGCAAATGGCTGCGAGTCAGAGGCAAGCTGATCCCGGATGATCGAATTGAGGCAAAGAAGGACATGCTGGATAAGAATCCGAGCTTAAGAGGCATGTACGATGAAAACGATGACAACACGATCGTCTTCTACTTCAAGGATGCAACGGCAAGTTTCGCCAGTTTCACCGAGGCACCAAAGGAAATCAAATTCTAAAAGACAAAAAGAAAGCAGCGGATGATCCGCTGCTTTCTGTTGGATGTGATCTAGCCTCTCAATAACTGATTGAGGACGGAGAAGAGTCCGCCGGCGGATACGTTGCCGTTGGAGGAAACGTATTGGGATGCCGCATTGGCGAGGATGTTGTAGAGAAGTGCATATTGTGAATTGTTGTTGTAGTTGCCGTTCACAAACTGCAAGAGGTTCTGTAAACCGTTGTTGGAGAAACCGGAATTGGAAGTCAGTCCCAGGAAGCTGCCAAGACCGTTGTTGTTATTGTAGTAGCTGTTGTAGGAATTGGAATAGCCAAACGGTGAGTTGTTGTTGGAACCAAAGAGGTTGAACAAGCCGTTGGACTGATTACCATAGCCGTAGGCGTTGCCGCCCAGTAAGGATGAGAACGGATTGGTGTTGTGGCTGACGGTGTTGAAGCCAAGCAGGGTGCCAAGCAGACCGATGGCGGAATTGTTGTAGGTGTGGGAATTCTTCCTCTTGAACAGCTTCAGCAAAACGATGATCAGCATGATCTCTTTGAGATCGAGTCTGCCGTCAAACAGGGCACGGACAGCCATATCGTTGTTTGCACGGGTGCCTCTGGTACCGCCGACATAGCTTAAGAGATCTTTGGCATCCAAAGAACCGGCAGCTGCCGAATAAAGCTGGATGATCGGGTTGGAGGAAAGCTCTTCGTTGATCCGGTTGACTTCTTCGTTGCTGATATTGCCGCCGAGGACATTGAGGAGCGGATTGGCTCTTTGACCGCTTCTGGTCAAAGGTGCTTCATCGAGGTTGAGGATCCCTTCCAGAAGTGAAGGGTTCTGGTCGATGCTGTTTAAAATCTTATCTGTATTCTGACTCATGATATTGACCTCCCTATCTTTAATTCCATTATAGAACGGATAACAGGCAAGAAACGGTACAAAACAAAAAGGCGGTGCTTCATAAGGAGATGGCTCTTCCCGTTGGAACATGAGGCAATTGATCACGCCAGCTATCAACGGCATTTCAGCAATGGTATAATGACTGAAACAAGTCGGGATTTGTGAGGGAGAAGCAATAAGATATGACAGCAGATGAATTATGGAAAAAATCCGGTCTTAGCGGAACGTATGAAGCGTGGTCGTTTTCTGAAGCACCGGATAAACTTGCCGACCTGGTCCTGCAAAAGATCAAAACGGCAACCTGTTCTGCCTATGACTTGTATCAGATCAATCATGAGCCGCTTCCAAAGGCGGGTGATTACAGCATTATCCTGGATTCGAAAGAAGAAGCGGTATGCATCATTCAAACGACCAAGGTATATGTGGCAGAATTCAAAGATGTTTCTGATGAGCAGGCGTATAAAGAAGGAGAAGGCGATCGGACGCTGGCATACTGGCGTAAGGTCCATGAAAGTTTTCTGATCAACGAACTCGCTTCCGTAAATAAAACTTTTAGCCAGAACACAAAAGTGCTTTGTGAAGAGTTTGAAGTAGTATACATGTAGACCTGCAGTTTTCTGTTAAACCGCAACAGATCAATCCATTGCTGAACGGATCAAAGGCAAACAACGGCACAAAACAAAGAGCCTCTTCTTACTTGCCTCAAGGTCATAGAAAAATGGCGTTCCCGGCAGTTTCGTGATAAGATAAGAATGCTTTACGGAGATGTATCGAAGTGGTCATAACGAGAACGACTCGAAATCGTTTGATCGCCAAAAGCGGTCCGTGGGTTCGAATCCCACCGTCTCCGCCATTTATTTACCAAAGAAAAGACAGACCTGAAGTGATCTGTCTTTCTTTTTTTCATTTGTTCAGGAAGCTTTATTTGGTTTTGAAGACATCTCCTTCTCTGGACATGCATAATTCCGTCTTGAGGATCAAGGATCCGTCTTTGCCTTCAATGAATTTGATGAGTTTGACATCGTCTCCCTTGAATCCCTGCATCTTGGAAGCATCCGTCACATCGCATGCCCAGCCATCGTCCGTCTTCTGGCAATAGCCCTGATACTGGCCCATACCGGCATAACAGTTTTCGATCAGTTTAAAGGAATAGTCCGTCGCAATGGTGATCGAAGGCAGATACTGCTCTGCCACATCGGTAATCGGTTCATGGATCCAGGTCGTCGTCTTGAAGACATCTTTGAACGGATCGGATTCACTGACGAGTCCTTCCGGAATCTTTCCGTCCAGAGAGAAGATATGGCCTTTTTTGGAATCACGCAGGTCTTCCCGCAGGACCAGGACGCCTTCCATCACCTTTTCCATTTCAAAGTTATAGACCGTTTGGCCGCTTGGATCTTTGAATTCCTTGAAGTTGGAAAACATGTATACCGTTCCTTCGATCCCATAACTGCCTTTGATCTCAATAACGTTTGTGCCGTCGTTCTCGACCATGATAAAATCTTTGTTTTCAAACAGTTCCAGATGGGATGGATTGTTTCCTTCCATCGAGGCGTTGTAGTATACCTTGTATTCATTCTCCGCAACGATGTCCGGGATCGTATATTCCGGTATGTGGATCGAGTAGACCGCTTCGCTTTTTGATCCGGTCAAGGTTGATTTCAGGATGATGGTCTCTTCGTCTTTGGCTTCAAAGAAGATCTTTGTGTATTTGCCACTTCCTCCTTCAGCCACATCCAGCGTTACGACGCCTTCCTTGATCGTCCAGCTTCCGCTTAATTCTTCCACATCGCCGATCGTATCGTCGGTTAAGACAAAAGACCCGTCTTTGCCAAACCAGACATGGGAAGGCATCTTCTCGGGATTGCTGGTATCGTAAAAAGTTTTGCCGCCGATCTCGATCTCCGGGACAGGAACTTCTTCCTGTGCTGCTTTTGTACAGCCGGAAAACAATAATAAGAGGCACGACAGGATCAGAACTTGTTTTTTCATAGTGCTCCTTTCATTACTAAAACATATGCACAGCGATTATTATTGTTGTTTTCTTCTATAACACTATTATATATGGAATATTTACGGAAATAGTAAGCCCTGTATAGTCTGAACTTCCCAAATAGTACCATAGAAAAATTCGAAGGCGATAAGGCTTATGATATGATGAAATTAAGGATATACAGATATCATTCTATTTTTTGTTTCAGGTTTTTTCAGTAAATCAGGATCGTTTTTTAAAGACGAGAGTCTTTTTGGGAAAGGGGAGGAATATGATCTATTTATTGTTTAATCCGTTAGCGAATAATTCCAAGGGCGAAGCAGACGCGAGAGTCTGGGCAAACGAAAATAATGTGGAATGCCAGTATGTCGATTTGCTGAAGACACAAGACATGAAGACTTTCATCGATGGCTTGAAGAAAGAAGATGAGGTCATCCTGACGGGCGGTGACGGAACACTTAACCGTTTTGCCAACGACGTTTACGGCATGGAGCTTAAAGTGCCGGTCTATTATGTCAAGTGCGGATCGGGAAACGATTTCTTCAGAGATAATGAAAAATATGTCAAGGACGGAAGGATCGATCTGCGGCCGTTTTTGAAGGATCTGCCTTTGATTACCGTCAACGGCATCCAGAGAAGATTTTTAAACGGCATCGGGTATGGCCTTGATGGTGAGACCTGCAAGGCCGGCGATGAACAGAAATTACATTCCGACAAACCGGTCAACTACACCAATATCGCCATCAAGCTGCTATTAGGCGGCTACGAATTAAAGAAGGCGACTGTGACCGTGGATGGCGAGACCAATACCTATGAAAATGTCTGGCTGGCTTCCACGATGAAGGGACGCTACTACGGCGGCGGCCTGATGGTGGCACCGAATCAGGATCGTTTTGCGGACGACCACAAGGTATCGGTTGTTGCCTTATATAAAAAATCACGTCTGATTACCCTGATGCGCTTCCCGTCTTTGAATAAAGGCGAGCACGTCTTAAAGAAGGACTGGGTCACCGTGAAAAGAGGACATAAAGTGAAGGTCTCTTTTGATAAGCCATGCGCCTTGCAGATCGACGGCGATGTCATTGACAACGTGACTTCCTACGTCGTTGAAACGGGATTTGAAGATGGAAAACTATGATGTCATTGTGATTGGTGCCGGCAACGGTGGTCTGGCTGCTGCCTGCAAGGTCTTAAATGCCGGCAAGTCCTGCCTGGTTTTGGAGAAGCACAATATCCCGGGCGGTTTTGCCACAAGCTTTGTCCGCGGTCGTTTTGAATTTGAGGCTTCGCTTCATGAATTCAACGGCATCGGTACACCGGAAGATCCGGGTTCCACCCGCATCCTGTTTGAAGAACTGGGTGTGGCCGACAAGATCGAATGGATCGACTTGAGCCATTGTTATCGGGTGATCAGCGATGAAGAAGGCTATGACTTTACGATGCCGATGGGAGAAGAAGCTTTCATTGCCGCAAATGCCAAATTGTGTGAAAACGGCGATCAGTATGCCAGGGATTTTCTGGCTTTGGCCAAACAGATCAAAGATGCGATGGGCTATCTTTCCGCTTCCAAGGGTAAGCCGGATCCAAAGGTCATGATGGAGAAGTATCCGGATTATCTGGCAGTCGCTTCCTACAGCGTCAATGAGGCCTTTGAGGTCCTTGGCTATCCCAAGATCATCGTCGACAATCTGAACACCTACTGGTGCTATCTGGGCAACAGCGGCGATGATATGACATTCTTACATTATGCCAACATGGTCTATTCCTACTTTGTGAAGGGTGCCAGTATTCCAAAGCACCGCTCTCATGAACTCTCTCTGGCTTTTGAAGAAAGGATCCATGAACTGGGCGGCGATATCTGGTACAACAGCGAAGCGACAAGAATCTATTGCGATGAGACGGGTCATGTCTGCGGGGTTGGCTTAAAAGACGGAAGAGTCATCAAGACCAGACACGTCATTGCCGATATTTCACCGCATGTGGTCTATGGCAAGCTGATGGATCCGAAAGATGTACCTGAAAAGGCTCTTAAACTGACCAATTACCGCAAGCTGGCCGGCAAGGGCTTTACGGTCTATCTCGGTTTGAATAAGACAGCGAAAGAGTTGGGTTTAAATGACCACAACTATTTCATTTACGATACTGCGGATACGGACAGACAGTACAAAGCGATGCAGAATTTAAACAATACAGCAGCGCAAGCGACGGTCTGTTTGAACAACGCCGATCCGGATTGTTCACCTGAGGGTACCTGCATCCTGTACATGACGACTTTGTTTACCAAGGATGTCTGGAGTGATGTGAAGGAAGAAGATTACTTCAAGGTGAAGAATCAGGTCGCAAAGCGGATGATCAGGCGTTTTGAAGAGGCAGTCGGTGTCAAGATCAGCGACTTTATTGAAGAAATCGCCATCGCCACACCGGAGACTTATGCCCGCTATTGCAATCATCCGGCAGGAACGATCTATGGCTATGAATCCCAATATTATGACGGACTCATGAACCGCATTCAGATGGTCGAGGAAGACAAGTGTGTGGAAGGCCTCAGAATCGGCGGCGGCTATGGGGAACGTCTTCTGGGTTATCCGTCAAGCTACAAGTCCGGTGCCAATGAAGGGGCAAGGACTTTGAAAGATATAGAAAAGGAGGGCTGCTAGGATGAGGTTCGAACGAAGCAAAGTCCCGGGTGAAGATATCAAGCGCGGGATGGAGATGGTTCAAAAGCGCCGCGATCTGATTGCTGCTACACCGGCCGATCCAATCGTTTACGATTTCGGCGTCAACGCTTTAGCCAGGTCCTTGCATCCGGGCTATATGAAAGCGGCGATTGTCGATAAGAAAGAAGTGGCAAGAGATTGCGTGAAGATCACCCTTCGTTCGTTGAAGAAAGACGGACGCTTCCCATACTTCAGAGCCGGACAGTTCGTCACCTTAGGCAAGCGTGTCGGCACTTCCTATTTGTCCCGTCCGTACTCGCTGGTTTCTTCGCCGAAAGAAGCCCTGGAAGGAAAATATGAAATCATCGTGCAGAAGAAGGGGATTTTTTCTACCCATCTGGTCGATGATGCGCCGATCAACAGTGAAGTGGAAGTCCTGGAACCGTCCGGTGATTTCTGCTATGACGATTTAAGAGACCGGAAACACATTCTGGCCATTGCGGGGGGCAGTGGCGTGACACCTTTCATTTCGATGATGAAGGCGATCAGAGAGGGAAGTGAAGAGTATAGGCTGACCTTGCTGTATGGTGTCCGTACACTGAAGGATCTCTTCTTTGATCCAAAAGATTATGAAGATGACAAGATTAAAATCGTTATCGTCTTATCCGATGAAGAAGCTGAAGCTTATCGTCATGGCTTCATCGATAAAGAACTCATCCTTGAAAATATGGATGAAGAGACTGACGTCTTCATGTGCGGTCCGGATGCCTTGTACCGCCATGTGGAAAAACAGCTGGAAGGTCTGGATAAAGAAATTCGGATACGCAAGGAACGCAATTCGATCGGCGATCGGAAAGTAGATGAAGAAAAGATCTATAAGCTGATCGTCCACATGCGCGATGAAGTCTTTGAAATCGAAGCAAAAAATAATGAGACCCTGGTTGCCGCAATGGAACGTGCCGGCATCAAGGCGCCCGTCAAATGCAAGACCGGTGTCTGCGGCTTCTGTCACAGCCGGGTGATCAAGGGAAATTACACGATTGAAGAGGGCAATGATTTCAGAAGGTCAGCCGATAAGATATTCAATTACATCCATCCGTGCTGCACCTATCCGGAATCGGATATGGAGATCGATGTGCCATACACCAAGGAGGAAGGGTAAATGACCCTGTTCATCATCGTCTATCTGCTTGCCCTGTGCTGTTACTTTTACACCAGGACAGGCGACAACATCAAGTATCGGGCGATCAATAAGTACATCATGGCGACCATGTATCTGGTCTTTGCGATCGTGGTCTTCTTTCAGCGTTACCGTTTTGCTTCCTACCAGACCTTATTGATGGCGGCCTTACTGTTCGCCTACTTCGGCGACATCTTTCTGGTCTTTGATTTCGGCAGGGGCGGTGACTTCTTTCTGGCCGGCAACATCTGTTTCATTCTTTACGAACAGATCGTGATGGTCGACCATGGTTTTACCATCCGCCATTTCTGGTGGTCATTCTTACTGGCGGGGCTGGTTCTGGGTGCCTTCATCCATGCCTGTTCCAAATGGCCAAACAAGATCGTCATGGGCAAGATGCGCTGGCCGATGACCTGGTATCTTTCGACGATCCTGACCCATGGCATGACCGGCCTGGCAATGGCCGTCTTATTGCCCGGGACAAATTTCATGGTGATGGGAATCGGTTCTGTCCTGTTCATGATTTCCGATATGGTTCTGACGGCCTACCGCTTCATCTTCAAAAACAACAAGTGGCTGATTCGGCTGAATTCCCTGACCTACTTTACGGGGCTCTTACTGATCGTCATCTCCACAGCCTTATAAATGTAACAGGATCGAAAAGATCCTGTTTTGTATAATGGTAGTAAGGGAAGAATTATGAAAAAGATAAGCGGGATAAAGATTTTTGTATTGGCACTGCTTATATTGTCTCTTTGTGCATGTCAAAAGAAGAAAGAGGAAAGTAATCCCTCCATTGCGGACTATCCGATCGAACATGAGATGGAGTATGGCGGTGTCTACATCAAGATCGCCATCGACGACTTCAACGCCCTGGGTTTTTCCTTTGGCGATTCGATCGATCTGACTTTTGATAACGGCAAGAAGCTGGAGGATATTCCTTATTATAACGGCTACTACGTCGATGCCGGAGAACCCTTACTGATCGGCTATCCGGGCTATGAATACATCAAG
Organism: uncultured Bacillota bacterium; assembly: GCA_900321955.1. The sequence continues at coordinate 9,118 of ONXX01000005.1, forward strand.
GCAACGATCAATTACGGTCAGGACTTATGGGATGAGTTTTCTTTGAAGGCCCCGGCAAACGTCGAAGGTCTATGGAAGAAAGCGGTCCTGGAAGAACACAATACCGCGACGATCACCCTGCATGAAAAAGGCAAGTACCTGCCAATACAGGAGGCTTCTGATATCCACTACTTTGATGAGCGGGAACGATACGATTCCGATGCGATGTTTGCCAACTTCCGAAGTATGAATCTGGGAAAACTGAAAAAGGACATTCTCTATCGTTCCGCATCCCCCTGCGACAATCAGTACAATCGGGCGCCTTATGTCGATGCCCTGATCAGAGAAGCGGGCGTGAAAACCATACTGGATCTGGCGGACAACGAGGTCAAGATCGAGAAGTACATCGCAGATGATTTTGCCTCGCCGTATTTCCTTTCTTTATATGAAAATGATCAGGTGATTCCGATTGCCTTGAATATGAATTATCTCTCGGATGATTTCGGCATGAAGATCGTCCAGGGCTTCAATCTGATGGCTGAAAAGGAAGGACCGTATCTCATCCATTGCACGGAGGGAAAAGACAGGACCGGTTTTGTGGCGATGCTGATCGAGGCACTGGCGAAAGCTTCCTATGAAGAGATCGAAGCCGACTACATGAAGACCTATGCCAATTACTATCGGATCGATAAATCGAATGATAAGGAAAAATATCAGATCATCCTGGAACGAAATCTCGACGGCATGATCGCCTTCATGGTGAATGATGCCGGTATTGATTTTAAAAACTGCGATCTGTCAATTTATGCAGAGAACTACCTGCAAAGATGCGGGATGAGTGAAGAACAGATACAGACCCTTAAAGAACGTCTGATGGAGAAATAAAAAGATGGCAAAGAAGAAAAAAACAGATTATACGGAAGAACAGATCCACATAATAGACCGCATCATCTACGCTTTGACCGTGGTGTATGGTCCGATCGATATCATTGATCTGACGGATAAGATCCGTCAGTATTTCCCTAAGCAATGCGACTGTTTTACGAACACAGATCTTCTCGGCATCATCGATCTGATGGCGGAAGAGGATGTGCTTTTCATCAATGATGAGGATCTGGTCTCCTTATTCAGCAATGAGGAACTGAAAGAGCTGCTTTCCATAAAAGAGATACGGAATATCTTTTATTCCGATGTGGAAAAGACCTTTGATGATCCAAACGAGATCCTGCAGTACAGCGATATGTTTGATTTACCAGACAACGAGAAACAGAATCGTTTGAGAGAATACATTTACAGTCTGAATTTTAAAAAAGAGAAAGACAGAAAAGACGCCTATACCGAAGCGATCGTCGTGATCTATAAAATGTTTGATCCAGAGGAATATATGGATCAGCTGCAGATGCGGGTCAAAGGAAACATCGACAGAGAGAAACTGGATGATCTGATGACCGACTTTGGCAGCGAGATCCCGCGCGGTTTTCTCAAGGGCTATTCCATGGTCGAAATGGGCAAAATCATGAAGGAGTTTGGTCCGGGCGTACTTCTGAATGCCAACCGTCTCGAGCCGATCCGGGACTACAAGAAATATGGCGCCTATTCCTATCGGGAATGCATGGTCAAAGCCAGAAAGCTTAAGGAAACGGGCATCTTTGAAGACTTCTGTTCCGACAATATCATGGAGTTATATATCAACGGCAAAGAGATCTTTGTTCAGCTTTTAGGCTACTACAACGGTGATCGGAACATCATCGTTTACGGCGATCGGGAAAAGCTTGAATACAATTACCATTTTGTCATGGATGAAGGCCATACTTATCCGGACATCGTCGCCAGAATCAATTACAGTGAAGTGGTGCTGGATGATGCCGGAGGATTTTTAACCGATCAGCTTAAAGAAGAACTGGATGAAAGAAAAACGGATACGCTTCCTTTGATCTTTGATTTTGATCCGGTCCATGGTCCAAGCTACCCGAGCAAATCTTCGCTATCTCTGATTGGCGCAGTTCTGGATCAGCTTCTGGAAATCTATGACATTATGGGTGAAGAGATCGGCGAACGGTGCCAGGAAGGTGACAGCTACAAGATCATTCAGTTTTATCTGGGTGAGGACGGGCTGTCTCTTGGCGAGTACACGTATCCGGAATTAGGGGAAGTGAAAGTGCCGTTTGCGGTGGATGAAGTCGATGAGCCGTTACAGATCAAGGCCAAACGCAATACAGATCTCAGTATTGCCATATATGCTTTCCCGATCCAAAGCGAGAAGCGTCCATCCTATGTGACGATCCTGTTTGACACGCAGATCGGGATGATCCTCAACATGTTTGTCGATATGGAAGAGGATATGCACAACATCAAGGAGCGCATCATCTCTTTCCTGGAAGAGCGGGATCTTCGTCTGCACAGCCTGCGTTTCAATTCCGAGTTTACCGAAGAGGTCTTGGGGCAGCTCTATGACATCTACAATATTGAATACGATGAAGAGATCGGCGATGAAAATCTCGACGAGATCTTTCAGTATCTCCAGGAGGTGTTGAAGGATCCTGATTTTGAGGGCGGGGAGCTTCCGATCGATAAGCTGATCCACTAAGGGGGGTGTAGGATGATCGTTCACTGCATGGAAAAGAAGGCTTATGAAAAACAGAAAAATGAGAAGTTCATCTGTTACGAAGAATTAGGGAAAGACGGTTTTCTGCACAACAGCGAAGTGCGCCATCTCCATCTGGTTCTGCCCAGGTTTGAAAACAAAAAAGAAGACTATGTTTTGTTGTGTATCGATGAGTCAAAACTCATCCACGAACTGAAGTGTGAATATTCTCCATCTTTGCAAAGAGACTTCCCGCACATCTACGGTCCGATCAACACCGATGCCATCATCGAAGTCCTGGATTATCTGAAAGATGAAAACGGAAAGTATCGCAAAAATCCGGAATTTCTGACAGTTGCCGATGAGTGAAAAGAAGGACTGGACACTGGGCTTCCATAATATATAATAAGGACGAGAAAGAAGGAACACATCATGAAAAAAACCAAGATCGTATGTACGATAGGCCCTTCATCGAACAATGAAGAGATGTTAAGAAAAATGATCGCGGCGGGAATGAACGTTGCGCGATTCAATTTTTCTCACGGCAGTCATGAAACGCAGAAGGCCAATCTCGACCTTGTAAAAAAAGTCAGAGAAGAGATGGGCGTTGCCGTTGCCACAATGATGGATACCAAGGGACCGGAGATCCGTTTCCGCGACTTTGAAAACGGAAAGATCAGCCTGGAAAAAGGACAGGACTTCATCCTTTCCACGGATGATTTTGTCGGTGACAGCCACCGCGGATCGATCACCTATGCGGGTTTGCCGGGTGATGTCCATGTCGGCTCGATGATCTTAGTCAATGACGGACTCATACAGTTGCAGGTCACCGATATTGCGCAGAAGGAGATCACCACAAAGGTCATCGTGCCGGGTGACATCCTCAATCATAAAGGACTGAATGCGCCGGGTGCAGAATTAAAGATGCCGTTTATCTCCGAACAGGACCGCAAGGACATCCTGTTTGGCATTGAACAGGATTATGATTATATCGCCTTGTCTTTCGTACGCACGGCAAAGGACGTCGAAGCGGTAAGAGCGATTCTGGATTTCTCGGGTTCCAAGATGAAGATCATCGCCAAGATCGAATCGACCCAGGGCGTGGAAAATCTGGAAGAGATCCTGGCGGCAGCTGATGGACTGATGGTTGCCAGAGGCGATATGGGCGTTGAACTCCCACCGGAGCAGGTACCATACATCCAGAAGAAGATGATCGACATGGCCAACGCGGCCGGCAAGATCACCATCTGTGCGACCCAGATGCTGGAATCGATGACCCACAATCCGCGTCCGACCAGAGCGGAAGTCGGCGACGTCGCCAATGCCGTCTATGACGGTGCAACTGCCGTCATGTTGTCGGGCGAATCGGCAGCCGGTGATTATCCTTTGGAGTCGGTGGAAATGATGTCCAAGATCGCGGAAGAATCCGAAAAGCACTTGCACAACGTCTACCACGCGGTTGATGATTCGCAGCGTTCAATCGTCGGCAAGGCCGCCTGTGACCTGGCAGATACCTTAGGCGTTGAAAAGATCATCGTCTATACCGATACCGGCCGTTCTCCTGCCGTCGTCTCGCAGATCAAGCCGAAGACGCCGATCATCGTCATGACCAGAAACGAAAAGGTCTACTATCAGTCGGCACTGCTGTACGGTGTGGAACCGGTCAGGATCGCTGACATCATCGAAGATGAGAACCTGGAGGCCAAGACCAGGGAATACATGGAAAAGGTCAACATTAAATCGGCCATCCTCTTGTTTGGCCATGCGATCGATTCGATCAAGGTCCTCAACCGATAAAAAACAAATAAAAGAAAGAAACAGGATCCTTCGATGGATCCTGTTGCATGAAAAGATAGTTGGAGAAGAAAAATGGTAAGTGAAAAAATGTATGATAAGCTGGCACTGCTGGCAATTAAGAAGGGTGTGAATCTGCAAAAAGGCCAGCCTCTGGTGATACGGGCCAATTTGCGTGATAAAGACTTCATCAAGAAGATCGTGAAAATCGCCTATGAAAACGGGGCAAAGTCCGTCAGCATCGACTGGCGCGACGAAGATCTCAGCCGCTGGAACTACGAATACAAGTCGATCGAGACCTTATCGGAAGTTCCCGACTGGATGCATGACAAGACAAAGTGGGAACAGGATTCCAAGGCCTGTTACCTGTCGGTGGCTTCCGATATGCCGGGTGCTTTGAAGGATGTCGACAGCGACAAGCTCAATGCCTACCAGCAGGCCTACTACGGCAAGATGGCCGATCTGATGGCCTACACCATGAACAACGAAGGACAGTGGTGCATCCTGGGTGTTCCGTCTGTGGAATGGGCAAGGGTGGTCTTCCCTGATTTGAGTGATGAGGAAGCCTTTGAGAAACTGGGTGATGCGATCTTTGCGGTGACCCGGGTAAGCGAAGACAACGATCCGATCGCCGAATGGGAAGCCCATGACAAAGAGCTGATGGAACATGCCAGAAAGCTCAACGAATACAATTTCAAGGAGCTTCATTTTACCAGTGCTTCCGGCACCGATCTTACCGTTGGATTAGTCAAGGATCACATCTGGGCAGGGGGCTGCGGCAAAACACCGGAGGGGATCTACTTTGATCCGAACATGCCGACGGAAGAGGTCTTCTGCATGCCTTTAAAGACCGGCACCAACGGCAAGGTCGTCGCTTCCAAGCCGTTAAGCTACAATGGCAAGGTCATTGAAGACTTCTGGTTCCGTTTTGAAAACGGCAAGGTCGTCGACTTTGATGCCAGGAAGGAAAAAGAAGCTTTAAAGCAGTTATTGGAATTTGATGAGGGTTCCGCCTATCTGGGTGAAGTTGCCCTGGTTCCATATGATTCACCGGTTTCCAGATCGGGCATTCTCTTCTTTGATACGCTCTACGATGAAAATGCCGCCTGCCATCTGGCTTTGGGCAGACCGTATCCGGAGAATATCAAGGGCGGCGAACAGATGTCCAAGGAAGAACTGCTGGCCCATGGGGCAAACGATTCCCTCCAGCATGAAGACTTCATGTTCGGTACGGCAGATATGGACATCGACGGCATTAAGGAAGATGACAGCGTAATTCCGATCTTCCGCAAGGGCAATTTCGTCTTCTGATCATGAAGCGCTTTGCGCCTTTGATGGTCTTAATTGCGGCGACCCTTTGGGGAAGCAACGGCATCTTTGTCAAACTGCTGGCGGACTCCGGTTTCTCCAGCATCGAACGGACCTCGATCCGTCTGGTCATCGCCGTGATAATGGAAGCCGTTCTGGTCTATCTTTCCGATAAGAGATGTTTTCAGATCGATACAAAGGGACTCTTCTACAGTTTTTCCATCGGTGCTTTCGGCATCTACCTGTTTCTGGTCCTTTATACGCTGTCCATCGCCCGGACCGGCATGGGCACCGCAGCGGTTTTGATCTATCTGATGCCGACACTGGTGACCTTATATGTCTGCATCTTTGAAAAGGCGAAGTTCACCTGGATCAAGGCAGTGGCCTTAGTATTGAATTTAAGCGGCTGCGCTCTGGTATCGGGGATCGCGACGGGTTCCTTGGTCGATCCCTTAGGTATCCTGTTTGGCATTCTGGCTGGCTTCTTATACGCCTTCAACAACATCATGACAGCCAGAAAGCTTAAGAAATATCCCGCCTTGACCAAGATGTTTTATCCGGCATTGGCCGCTGCAATTCTGGCTTTGACTTATCTTGTCGTGTTCAGTGATCCTGCAAGGATCGTGAATGTCTTTATGGCCGATCCGAGGATCCTGCTCATATGCATCCTTTGGGCCTTCTGCTGCTCGATCTGCACCTACTATCTGTTCAATCGGGCCCTGTCCTATCTGGATGTGGAGACGGCATCCCTGCTTTCGACCTTTGAGCCGGTGGCAGCGGTGCTGTTTGGCTTATTCCTTTTTAATGAAAAACTCGACGTGTTTGGCGTGATCGGCGTCGTGCTGGTCATCGTTTCTCTTGTGATAAATGAGATAAAGGAGAAAAAGAATGAAAAAGATACTGATCGTTGTGGATATGCAGAATGACTTCATAGACGGCTCCCTTGGCACCAAGGAAGCGGAAAGCATTGTCGATCATGTCGTTGAAGAGATTAACAAAGACTATTCGCTGGTCATTGCCACCAGAGATACCCATCCGGAAAACTATCTGGAGACCAACGAAGGAAAGCACCTGCCGGTAAAGCACTGCATCAAAAACAGCGAGGGCTGGCAAATCCGCTCTGAGGTCTTTGAAGCGATCGAGGCCAAGGAATATCTGGTGATCGACAAGCCGACCTTCGGTTCGGAAAAGCTCGTGGAGATCTTAAAGAAGATCAACGAAGAAGAGGAGATCGAAACGATCACCCTGGTCGGTTTATGTACCGATATCTGTGTGGTTTCCAATGCCTTGTTAGTAAAGGCGGCCTTCCCGGAAAAGCGCATCGAGGTCAAGGAAAACTGCTGTGCCGGCGTCACGCCGCAGAGCCATGATGCAGCTTTGACGACGATGAAGATGTGCCAGATCGAGGTCATTTAGACAAGTCGGCTTTTTCGGTTGACAAGGGTCTTCTTTCTTTGATATCCTTTTTTAGAAATAAGGGCTTTTAGAAGCGTTATAAGGCCACTGATTTCTTCGAAAAAGGAGAAAAAAGTATGAGAGCAGACGCCAGGGTGTTTAAAAAACAGGACGACAGATCAGATGTGAATCGTATTGTCTCTATTGATGTCCCTGAGCTTGGCTGCCAAGGTGATTATGTTATTTTTCCCGGTTTCTGTGATGTGCATGTGCATCTCAGGGAACCGGGTTTTTCTTATAAGGAAACCATTGAGACCGGGACTAAGGCGGCAGCCCATGGCGGCTATACGACGATCTGTCCGATGCCAAACCTCAATCCCGTACCGGATAATTATGAACATCTGAAGGAAGAACTCGATCTGATCGAGAAAGAAGCACTCATCGAAGCGCTTCCGTATGGTTCCTGCACGGTCAAGGAAGAGGGAAAAGAAATCGCTTCATTAGAAGAGATGGCTCCGTATGTCTGTGCCTTCTCGGATGATGGCAAGGGCATTCAGGAAGAGACGATGATGGAAGAAGTCATGGTCAGGGCTAAAGAACTCGGCAAGATCGTGGCTGCCCATTGCGAGGTCAATGAACTGTTAAAAGGCGGCTATATCCACGACGGGGAATACGCCAGAAAACACGGTCATAGAGGCATCTGTTCGGAAAGCGAATGGAAAGAGATCGAACGTGATGTGAAGCTGGCCAAGAAGACCGGCTGCGCCTACCACGTCTGCCACATCTCGACCAAAGAATCGGTCGAGATCATCCGTCAGGCAAAGAAGGACGGGGTCGATGTGACCTGTGAAACGGCACCGCATTATCTGATCTTAAATGAAAATGATCTGCAGGAATCCGGCGATTTCAAGATGAATCCGCCGCTTCGCAGCAAAGAGGATCAGGAAGCTCTGATCAAAGGAATACAGGACGGGACGATCGATATGATCGCTACCGACCATGCCCCGCACAGCGAGGAAGAAAAAGCCAAAGGGCTGAAGAAGAGCGCCATGGGCATCGTCGGGCTGGAGACGGCTTTCCCGTTACTCTATACCAGGCTGGTGAAGACGGGAATCATTTCCTTAAAGAAACTGATCGAATTGCTCAACGACAATCCGCGAAGACGTTTTGGCTTAAAACAGGAAGATTCCTGGTGTCTCTGGGATCTGAACGATCACTATGTGATCGATGAAAAAGACTTCCTATCCAAGGGCAAGGCGAGTCCTTTCAAGGGAATGGAAGTGTACGGCAGATGTTTAAAAACGGTATGTGAAGGAAGGACCGTTTACGAATACAAAGGGGAATAGTTATGGCAAAAAGGACAGATATCAAAAAAGTACTGATCATCGGCAGCGGTCCGATCGTCATCGGTCAGGCGGCTGAATTTGACTACGCCGGCACGCAGGCCTGTCTGGCATTAAAAGAAGAAGGCTACCAGGTCATTTTATGCAACTCCAATCCGGCGACCATCATGACGGATGTCTCCATGGCCGATAAGGTCTACATGGAACCGCTGAATCTGGAATACATTGCCAAGATCCTGCGTTACGAAAGACCGGATGCCATCGTTCCGGGCATCGGCGGTCAGACCGGCCTGAACCTGGCGGTCCAGCTCGACAAGAAGGGCGTCTTAAAGGAATGCGGCGTCAAGCTTCTGGGCACGCCGCGCGATAGTATCGAAAAGGCGGAAGACCGTGAGCTGTTCAAGGAAATGTGCATGGAGATCGGTGAACCGGTCATCCCTTCCAAGATCACCTATGATATCGAAGAAGCAAAACAAGCGGCCAAGGAGATCGGCTATCCGGTCGTCCTGCGTCCGGCCTTTACCTTGGGCGGCACCGGCGGCGGCTTTGCCTACGACGAAGAGGAGCTGGTCAATATCGCCACAGGCGGTTTCAAGGCTTCACCGGTCCATCAGGTCCTGGTGGAAAAGAGCGTCAAAGGCTACAAGGAAATCGAATTTGAAGTCATGCGCGATTCCTCCGATCACTGCATCACGATCTGCGGCATGGAGAATGTCGATCCGGTCGGTGTTCATACCGGCGATTCGATGGTCGTTGTCCCGATCCTTTCGTTGAATGATCACGATTTAAAGATGCTGAACGATTCGGCCATCAAGATCATCCGTGCCTTGAAGGTTGAAGGCGGCTGCAACGTTCAGTTTGCCTTGCATCCGGAAAGCAGCGAATACTTCCTGATCGAAGTCAATCCGCGTGTATCCCGTTCTTCCGCTCTGGCCTCCAAGGCCAGCGGCTATCCGATCGCCCGCGTTTCTGCCAAGATCGCTTTGGGCATGACCCTGGAAGAGATCGAAGTGGCCGGCACGACAGCCGACAAGGAACCGCGTCTGGACTACATCGTTGCCAAGTTCCCGCGCTTCCCGTTTGACAAGTTCCCGACGACGCCGAACATCTTAGGCACGCAAATGAAGGCGACGGGCGAAGTCATGGGCATCGGTGCCAATCTGGAAGAATGCATCCTGAAGTCGGTCCGTTCTCTGGAGATCGGCGTCTGTCACCTTTATCTGGAAAAGTTTGACAGCTATACGAATGAAGAACTTTTAAATTATCTGAGTGAATTCCGATCGGACGGTATCTTCGCCCTGAGCGAGGCGATCCGCCGTCACATCGATTTAAATAAACTGCATGAAGTGACGATGATCACGATGCTGTTCCTGGAATCTATTGCCAGGATCATCGCCATGGAAGAAGAACTCAAGGATCACGTCAATGATCTGAATGTCCTGCGCAAAGCCAAGAAGATGGGCTTTGGCGACAAATACATTTCCAAACTGTGGAATCTCAAGGAGATCGAAGTCTACGAGAAGCGCATCAAAAACAACATCGTGCCGATCTTCAAGATGATCGATACCCTGCATTCCGGCAAGTACATCGCTTATCACTACTCTTCCTATACCGGCGAGAATGAATCAAGACTGACGAATAAGAAGAAGATCGTGGTTTTAGGTGCGGGTCCGATCCAGATCGTGGTCTTGGGTGCGGGTCCGATCCGCATCGGCCAGGGTGTGGAGTTCGACTATTCTTCCGTCCATGCCGTGCAGACCATCCGCAAGAACGGCTACGAGGCCATCATCATCAACTCCAACCCGGAGACGGTCTCGACCGATTATACGACCTCCGACAAGCTCTACTTTGAACCATTGACACCGGAAGATGTCATGAATGTCATCAATTTTGAAAAACCGGAAGGCGTCATCGTCTCTCTGGGCGGTCAGACGGCAGTCAACCTGGCGGAACCTCTATATGAAAGAGGCGTCAAGATCATCGGTACCGACACCAAGGCGATCGAAAGGGCAGAGAACCGCGATTCCTTTGAAAAGATCATGGAAGAGCTGGGCATCCCGCAGCCGGAAGGCAAGGCCGTCACCAATATCGAAGACGGCGTCAAGGCGGCTGAAGAGATCGGCTATCCGGTCCTGGTTCGTCCAAGCTACGTTCTGGGCGGTCGGGCAATGCAGATCGTCGGCAACGAGGAACAGCTGCGCCATTATCTGAAAAACGCGGCAGCCATCGATGAAGAAAAGCCGGTCCTGGTTGACCACTACATCGAAGGCAAGGAAGTCGAGATCGACGCC
>ONXX01000161.1 GCA_900321955.1 uncultured Bacillota bacterium
CAGGTGAGCCGTTGACTAAGGGCTCGATGCCGACGATGTTGAAATAGGAATCGCTGTCCTTGCTGATGAGAACACCGGCGTTATTCAGGATCTTGAAACCGGCATCGTTCAGCTTCTGGCTGATGTTTTCCGGATCGCGCATATCCTGATCGCCTAAAACGGCATATTTGCCGTAAGGGGCATAAAGATCGGACAGTTTTTCTACTAAATGATCAATTCGTTCGCTTGGAATACCGGCGTCCTGATCCAAGAGGTCACCGCCAAAGACGATCATTTCCGGTTTGAAGGAAGAGATCGCTGCAAAGACCTCATCGACATAGGTATCAGTGATTTTATCATTTAAGGACAGATCGGTAAAATAGGCCACTAAAAAGCCATCGAGATCTTCGTCGATCTTGTTGGAGATGATCGTTTCTTCTCGGATTTTGAACTGGGTCGGATTGACGTTTACCGCATTATAAAAACAGGCTGCGCCTATGAGTAATAATGAGAAAAAAACGATAAGGATCTTCTTGACCATACCCCAATTATAACCCATTTCAAATCACATAATTTTACATAAATAAAACATAATATACTGACCCGGATTTTGTACTATGTAGGTGCAAGGAAGTGAGGCCTTGCCGATACCAGCCCCCTAAAATTAGATTGTATCGTATATATTTATCCCCTTAAATAATCTTAAGAATTGCTCCTGTCAGACGGGAGCTTTTCTTATGCTAGAATGAAATGGTGAAGAGAACTATGAAAAGAAGTGTAAAGAAAAGAAAAAAGAGAAGATTGAAACGAAATCTGATCTTTGTATTGTTAGGACTTTTATTATTAGCTGTGAGCGGTTTGGTCTTTGTGATCCATCAGAATATCGAAGGAAACAAGACCTCTCCGTATTATCTGGCAGGCGAGGGAAACAGCGTTGAACTTACCGATAAGGACGGCAATCCCGTTACTTTCACCAGAGGCCATCTGGTCAACATCAAGAACAAGCGCGTCAAAGTCGATGAAGTCGAATATTGCCAGTTTGTCGAAAACGATGTGACCTATTATGTGTCCGAAAGTGCCCTGGTAACAGATCGAAGAGACAGTGTCAGGGAAACGACGCTCTATGCTTTAAGAGACCATGTCCTGACCAAGGAATACGATGACTTTCATATCAGCGGTTTTGTAAAGAAAAAAGAGGAATTACGGGTCAGCGGTTTCCATGAGCTGGATGAAAACGGCAATGTCGATTCTTATCTGGTCAATGATGCCGGCTATATTGCCGGTCGCTATGTCGGTCTGGAATACAGCGAAACCAAGCTGGATGATTCGATCTATGCGGATGTGTATTACGGTGACGGCGGGGATCCCCGTTCCATCGATTATTATTCCAAGGAACCGTTTACGCCGAGAACGCAGATGCCCGATCCGGTCAATGCCTTATACATCAACGCCGAAGCTGTTGCAGCGGCTGATGAATACATCAATGTGGCAAGAGAATGCGGCGGCATCAATGCCTTTGTCGTGGATATCAAGGACTGCTACGTTGATACGCAGCTTGCCTATGATTCGCCGGTCGGCGAGATCTATGCGCCTTCCACGGAAAACATCCCGAACAGTTTTGATACCTATAAGGAAAACGTCAGAAAGCTCAAGGATGCCGGTTATTATCTGATCGGCCGTATCACGGCTTTTAAAGATGATTCCTTTGCGATGGACAATCCGGAAGAGGCCCTGATCTATGAGGGAAGACTCTATCATTACGGTTCGGTCAGCTGGCCTTCCATCTTTTCAAGAAAGATGTGGGAGTACGATGTGGCGCTGGCTTTGGAAGCAGCCGAAGAGATGGGTTTTGATGAGATCCAGTTTGACTATGTCCGTCTGCCGGAAGATGTCGAAGATGTCGATCTGAAGAACAGCTATGGCGAAACCAGAGCACAGGCGGTGACCAACTTCTTACGCTACGCAGTGGAATGCTTGCACGCCAAGGGAATCTATGTTTCCGCCGATGTCTTTGGGGAAACCAGTGGCGATGATTCATCGAGCTTCTCGAGCTTCGTCTCTTATTACGGTCAGTTCTGGCCGGCTATTTCAAATGCTGTCGATGCGATCTCCTCGATGCCATACCCTGACCACTTTGCCTCTTATGCCTATGGCATCCCGGAACCTTGGAATGAACCGGGCGAATTGATGTATGAATGGGGCAGAGCGACCTACCACGCACAAGAAAACACCTACGATAAGGCGAAATGCCGTACCTGGATCATGGCACAGGATTCCGATCCTTACGAGGTGTATTACGATCCATCCTTCATAGAGGCGCAAATCAATGGTTTGAAGGAAGCAGGTGTCTATGACGGCTACATGACCTGGAATGCCGCTTCCAGCATCAACCGCTATTATTCTTACGCCGAAGTATTGAATTAAGGTTTATAGACAAAGAGGGCGAGAGGGGAATTCCTCTTGTCCTGACGATAGGTTTCCATGATTGGAAGCCTTTTTTCTTTGATGTAGTCCATGACTTTATAGTATTCATCGTAGCCGCCTTCCTGGCCAAAGTAGAAGGTGATGGCAATGTAGCCTTTTTCTCTTAACAAGCCATAGGCCTTTTGAAAGGCGAGCAAGGTTTCTTCCGCCTTGGTGGTGATGGTTTCCTCACTGTTAGGCAGATAGCCTAAATTGAAGATAAACAGAGAGGCTTCGTTTTCTTTGAGGTATTTATCGATATTGGCATGGGAGTCCAGATGAAATTCGATGTTGGAAAAGTCTTTGGTTTTTTCTTTGGAGCGGCGTATGGCTTCTTCAGAGATATCAAAGGCCAGGACCCGTTTTGCCAGACGGGCAAGAAAAAGCGTGTCGTTGCCATTGCCGGCGGTCATATCAACGACGGTGTCCTCTTTCTTGATGAGAGGTTTCAGATACTTGTGGACGAAGGTATTATTATTCATAGTATTTTCCTTGCCAGGTATCGCTGTTGCGCATCAGCTTTTCGATATCGTTGAGTATGGTCGTCTTGTTTAGAATCCATTGCGGAATGATCAGATCTTCTTTAAGCGGATCACCGGTCAGCCGCTCGATAATGACCTGAGGCGGTAAGACTTCCAGTTGTCTGACAACCAGTTCAATGTAATCTTGCCTTGAGATCAGTTCAAAAGGTTTGGCTTCATAAAGCTTGGCCAAAGCCGTGTCT
>ONXX01000162.1:0-3145 GCA_900321955.1 uncultured Bacillota bacterium
TGACCGACACGAAGATCATTGATCATTAACGCGGTATCAGGTTCATCCGCCCCCATATCCAGATAGGCATCTGCGTAATCTAATAAGGTTCCGCCGCAGGCATCGTAAGACTTCTTATTGACAACTGCCACGACCTTCTGGCCTTTCTCTTTTGCCTTCTTTGCCAAGGCAATGACTAAAGGCTCTTTTCCATAGAAGCTGACCAGGCAAAGCAGATCACGATCATCGAGGTCATAAAGCTTTTCAAATAAGGCAATCGCCCGATCATCTTCATAAATCTCACCGGAGTCAATGACGTCCTGTTTCAATAAACCGTTTAAGACCAGGTCTTTCAAACGCAAGGCATGGAACGGGGCAATGCCGCCGGCCCGGTAATTGAGCTCGTTGACAAATTCCTCGCCATGCGCCACGCCAAACAGCTGAACGACGCCCTCATTTTCCATGCAGGAACCAAATAAGGCTGCCACTTCGCTCATCTTGTCTGACTGGCACTTATAGACTTCTTCGATCTTCTCTTTGATCAGATCAAAGTATTTCTTTTTGATGTCCATGATATTCTTATTCCTCCCAGTTTGATTATACAACGAAGCGGTACCCCAATTGATGGTATACTAAAAGAAAGAAGAGGTATTAACAATTATGAAAGGTATCGTTATCACAAGCCACGGACCGATGGCCCAGGGCATACTGGAAACTTCAAAACTCTTTTTCGGTGAACAGTCGCAGATCAAGGCCTGCTGCCTGTCGGCAGAAGACAATCCGGACGATTTCGTCAACGTCTTGAAAGATGCCGTCAAGGACGTCGATACGGGAGACGGTGTCATCGTCTTCTGTGACATGTTGTTTGGCTCTCCATGCAACTGCATGGCCAGAATCATTGCCGAAGACATGGAAAGCGACAAGGTCCAGGTCATTACCGGCGTCAACCTGGCAATGATCTTGCAGATCCTTTCTGTCAGGGAAGCCAACGATGTCGATGTTGCGGAACTCTTGAAAGCCGGCAACGACGGCATTGCCGATCTCAAAGCCATCTTAAAGGCCAACATGTAATTTTAACGTTTTTGTATCACTTGAAGGATCCGGAAATTTCCGGGTCCTTTTTCATTTCCCACCAATTGAAAAAACAAAAAAGCGTACTATAATCAGTATTTGTGCCCGTTGGCACAAAGAAGGGGAATGAAAATATGTTAATCCTTTTAAATACAGCCTTTACCCTCTTGGCAGGGTTGATGCTTACCAGACTCACCAAGCTCTTACACCTGAGCTTTCCGGATGTCACCGTTTATCTTGTGACCGGCCTACTTGTTGGCCCTTATTGCCTTGGAAAACTCGGCATTACCGGTATTGGCTTTCAAAGCTTTGAAGAGGTTCAATCCTTAAGTATCCTCTCCGAGGTCGCCCTAGGCTTTATCGCCTTTTCCATCGGCGCCGAATTCAAACTCGACCGCATTGCCAAGTCGGGCAAAGAGACGATCATTATCGGCGTCCTACAGGCTCTTGGTGCAACGATCTTAGTTGATACCTCATTACTTGTTTTACATTTTGTTTTAGGAGAAGAAGTCTTATCCTTATCCGCTTGCCTGGTCTTAGGTGCCATCGCTTCCGCGACTGCGCCGGCGGCTACCTTAATGGTCGTTAAACAATACAAGGCACACGGACCGGTTACCGACTTGCTTTTACCGATCGTGGCCTTGGACGATGCCGTCGGACTCATTATCTTTGCCATCTCCTTGGGCGTTGCCCAAGCCTTCAACGGCGGCGTATTGTCTCTGGTCACGGTCCTTGTCAATCCTTTGCTGGAGATCCTGTGCTCGATCCTCTTAGGTTCTCTATTAGGTTGTATCTTAGGAAGACTTGAGAAACTCTTCTATTCTTCCGATCACCGTCTTTCGATGACCATCACCTTTGTCTTACTGGCCATCGCCTTATCCTCTATTGAATACACGATCGGCGATCTGAAGTTTTCCTTTTCCAGCCTCTTAGTCTTAATGATGTTAGGAACGATCTTCTGCAACACCTCGGAATTTGCCGAAGACCTCTTTGAAAAATCCGATCACTGGACCAATTCCTTATATGTCGCCTTCTTCGTCTTATCCGGTGCCCAACTGGATCTGGCCGTCTTTGGCCAGGCTTCTTCCTTACTGATCGGTCTGGTCTACATCCTGATGAGATGCCTGGGCAAATACCTTGGCGCCTCCTTACCGGCCAGAGCGATGAAGCTTCATCCAAACATCGTGAAATATCTGGGTATCACCCTCTTCCCACAGGCGGGTGTCGCCCTGGGCATGGTCAATTCGGCCCAGGTTCTAGGACCTGAAAACGGATCCCTTATACGAAATGTCGTCTTATTATCCGTCTTAATCTATGAACTCGTCGGGCCTTCCTTGACCAAGATGGCCCTGGCCAAAGCCGGTGAAATCAAAGAATAATTTTATAAGCCCTGCGGGGCTTTTTTCATTCTTTCCTAAATTGACAAAGGCCTTTTCGCTTTCCTATCATAAAAGTATAAGAATAGACCTGTTACTCCAACCTTTGGAGCTGTTTCTTTCCATCATGAAATCTGAATAATCTTCACCATTTGGTTTTCAACGTTAGGAACGCTTTGAAGGTTTTTTAAAAGAAAAAATATGAAAGTCCTTAAGTCCATCAACAACAATGTATCGCAATGTCTTGATTCCAAAGGCCGGGAAGTGGTCGTTTTCGGCAAGGGCATCGGCTTCTACAAAGTGAATGAGGACATCCCATTAAATAAGATCAACCGGACTTTCTACAACATCAAAGACTCCGATTACGGTATCATCCGCAACATCCCGACTAGTGTCATCAACACGGCGATCTACATCATCGACTTAGCCTCCGACCAGCTCGGTGTCACCTATCCTTCTTCCAAAGCCATCTCCCTGGCTGACCATCTGCAGTTTGCGATCGAACGCAAGGACAAGAACATCTATCTGGAACAGCCGCTCTTACAGGATATGTATCAGCTTTATCCCGAAGAGATGCGCCTGGCGGAAGAAGCGCTGGAGATCATCCATAAAATGACCGGCGAAAAACTGCCGCACAAGGAAGCCGGAACCCTTTGTCTTCACTTCATCGCCGATCAGCTCAATCCAAAGGAAAAGAAACAGCTCGACACGGCAATGAT
>ONXX01000162.1:3167-4544 GCA_900321955.1 uncultured Bacillota bacterium
ACGAAGATCATCGAAGACAACTTCTCCATTCATATCGACCGGGACTCTTTCAACTACAGCCGCTTCATCACCCATCTGGACTATCTGATCCGCAGGCTTTCGGAAGGCCAGCTGATCGAAAGCGAAAATCAGACCATCTTTGAAGAACTGAAAAAGTCCTATCCGGACTCTTATGCCTGTTCCTTGAAGATCGCCGATTACCTCAACAGAGAATTACATAAGCAGATCAACGACGAAGAAATACTTTATCTGGTCATCCACATCAACCGTCTGATCTCCAGGATCGAAGAATAGAAGAAGAATATTTTTACAAGATAAAACAGATAAAACCGTAATCACAGATATTGACAGCGCTTACATTTTTCATTTATTCTAAAAATGTAGATAGAAGTTAAGGTTTGTTACTCAAGACTCTTTGAGGCTTATCCTTAGAAACATGGTTCAAATGTTTTTAGGATGGTCCAAAGAGTCTTTTTCATTAGTTAACGAAAATATCATCAAGGAGAAAAAATGATCGAACTAGGTGTTTCCTTATACCCGGAACAAGAAACAAAAGAAGAGATCGAAGCTTACCTGCAGACGGCAAAAGAATACGGTTTTAAAAAAGTATTTACCTCTCTTTTCTCTGTGGAAGGTTCAAAAGAAGAAATCATTTCCTACTTCAAAGGATTGAGCGATATCGCCCACAAATACGACATGGAAGTTTATGGCGATTGCAACGCCCGCTTCTTCATGCAGATGAACGCTTCGCCCGATGACCTGTCCGTATTCAAGCAGATCGGTCTGGATGTGCTTCGTCTGGACCTGATGTTCAACGATGAAAGAGATGTAGCGATCGTCAACAACAAGGAAGGCCTGGGGGTACAGCTCAATGCCAGCCTGATCGATTCCGTCAAAAAGATCATCGAGATGGGCGGCGATAAAAACAAGATCATCGGCTCTTATAACTTCTATCCGTTAAGAAATACCGGTGCCGGTCCGGAAGATGTCGAACGGGTCAATCAGTTTTTCAAAAAAGAAGGCATGAAGACCCAGATCTTCATCACCTCCACCCAAAAAGGAACCCACGGCCCATGGCCGGTCTCCGATGGTCTGCCAACTATCGAAATGCACCGCGATATGCCAATCGATTTACAGCTGAGACACATGCTGGCGCTTGGCGCGGATGAAGTCATCATCGGCAATGCCTTTGCCTCAAAAGAAGAATTAAAAAAGATCGCCGATACGATGAAACAGATCTATGTCTATGGCGAAGATCGACCTTTCTACTTCCCGGGCATCCGCGATCAGATCCCGATCGGCGATATCGAACGGGTACCGCTGACCATTCAAACGGATGAAGGATTATCCAAAGAAGAAAGACAGCTCTTATTCGAA
>ONXX01000113.1 GCA_900321955.1 uncultured Bacillota bacterium
CGTCTTGACGAGCGCACCATCGACTTCTCGCAATGCATCAAGCAGGAGGGAGAGCATGATTTCCATCATTTCTCGTTCCTTCCCGGCATCGCTTCCAGGCTGCCGCAGCGCCCCTGCTGGATTGTTCATACCAACGAGCAGGTGCATGATGTCCTGCGTGAAGGATTGCCGCAATCTCCCCTTTACAACGGACAGATCACCTTTGGTGATTATTCGACCTTTATCGTTTCGGTCAATATGTTTACTTCGCCGATTCTGCAGCTGGTCCAGTGGATGGAACAGTTTGATGAAGGCGTGACAGGTTTTGAGCGCTTCTGTGAGATTCTGGATTTACCGATCGAGGAAGACAAGAAAGAGGCGATCACTCTTGAGAAAGTCCATGGCGATATCCGTTTCGATAATGTCAGTTTCTCCTACAACCATGATGAAGACAGAGAAGTACTGGATCACATCAGCTTTGTTGTGCCGCAAGGAAAGACCGTTGCCTTAGTTGGTCCATCGGGCGGAGGCAAGACGACGATCTGTCATCTGCTTCCGAAGTTCTATCATCCGGATGCCGGCGTCATCAGTATCGACGGCACTGACATCGAAGATATTACGATGGAATCCTTAAGAGAAAACATCGGTATCGTCCAGCAGGATGTTTTCTTATTCTCCGGAAGTTTTGCCGATAATATCGCATACGGCAGAAATGATGCGAGCTTTGAAGAAATCGTAGAGGCGGCAAAGAAGGCCAATATCTACGATTACATCATGTCCTTGCCGGCTGGCTTCGACACCCAGATCGGTGAACGCGGTGTCCGTTTATCTGGCGGCCAGAAACAGCGTCTCTCGATTGCCAGAGTCTTCTTAAAGAATCCTTCCATACTCATTCTGGATGAAGCGACCAGCGCCCTGGATAATACGACCGAAGCACTGATTCAGGAAGCTTTGAATACGTTGAAGAAGGGCCGTACCACAATCGTTGTTGCCCATCGTTTATCAACCATTAAGAATGCCGATCAGATTCTGGTCGTTGCCAACGGCAAGATCAGAGAATCCGGCACCCACAATGAACTGATCAAGGATGAAAAGGGGATCTACAAGAAGCTTTACGAATCCCAGTTCCTTGAATCCGATTTCGGTATTGATTCAAAGATGATGATGTCCTAGTGACATCATCTTTTTTATTGGGAAAAGCGAAAACAGTACTATAACTGGTATAAAATAGAAATAAGGGATAAATATAGAAAATATGAAAAAGAAAACGAAAAAGATCATTGGGATCGTTGCATTGTCAATTCTTTTACTGTTTTCTTCCATCGGTTTAGTCGAACTGATCAAGAGGGAACGGATTCGCAGGGCAGAGGAAGAAGCGGCCTTAAGGGCGAAAGAAGAAGCAGAGCGAATCGCAGCGGAAAAAGAAGCTGCGAGGATTGCAGCCGAAGAAGAAAAGAAACGGAAAGAGGAGGACCGCCGTACCAGAAATCCTTTGACCGGTTTAAAGATGAATGAGAGTGCCATCGGCAAGCGTCCGGTCGCCTTCATGGTGGAAAATACACCGCCGGCCCGTCCGCAATGGGGTATGGATGATGTCAATTATGCACCGGATATCATTCTGGAAGCGGAAGTGGAAGGCGGCATCACCAGAACGATGTGGTTATTTGCCGACTACACGGCCTTGCCGAAACTGATCGGTCCGATGCGTTCTGCCCGTCCGCCGTACGTCAAGTTCTCCGAACTCTTTGATGCAATCTATGTCCACTGGGGACAGAGCGATTCCGCCGGTTCCTATGTCGGTGCCAGTGCCGTCATCGCCCAGGATGGCGTCGATAATATCAACCAGATTCAATACCGCGGTCAGGTGGAACTCTTTGGCCGCAACCGGGAAAGGGATGTCGCCATCGAACATACCGGTGTCGTCTATACCGACAAACTGCCGCAGGCGATCGCCGAATACGGTTACCGGACGGAAAGAAGAAATGAAAACTTCTCTTCCTTCGAGTTTACCGATGAAGCTGTCCCTGTCAGCAACACTCCGTGCAACGACATCACGATCACGATTTCCGACCGCAGCTGGGTCAAACACTGGACCTACAACAAAACAGATCATCTCTATCACACCGATGATTTTGAAAATAAGCTGACCCGGAAAAATATCATCGTCTTATACGATACGACGGAGTACATCACCAAACCGGGCGCCTACTTCTCCTACACCAATTACCTCTTTGAAGGCCCGGAAGGAAAACTCTTCTCGGAAGGAACGGTCATGGATATCAAATGGGGCATTGAGAACCGCAAACTGGTCATACGCGATATGAACGATCAGATCATTGCCTTGAACCGCGGCAAGACCTACATTGCCTGGATCTCATCGAATCTCGGCGGTTCGATCGAGATGCAATAGGAATCAGTCTCATACATACGAAAAAAGCCTTCTGCCAAAGAAGGCTTTTTGAATGAAAAAGAGGAACGCTCGTTCCCAATGGCGTAAACCCAGAATTCAAAAGGGATACGCCTTTTTTTAATGGAAACTGTGACAGATCAGGCATTAGATGCCTGATTTTTATAGGTTTTTTATGGTGTGTAGTATAGGATAATATTTATTATATTGTTTGTTTAATATATTATTAAGGTAGATATGTAGTATAGGAAAGGAGTTTTTGAATGTTTGTCAAGGTCGTTCCCAACAACAAAGGTAGAAAAAACACATCCTTTATCTACCTTACAGAGTCGTATCGCGATGGAAACAAGGTAAAACACCGCACCATCCGCGATCTCGGTTTATTCGAAAATGATCAGATCCCTTATATCAAGGCAGCCTTCATGAAGAAGAAACCGCGTCTTGTCTACGATGAAAAGTAGTATAGAAGATTGAGGTTAAAGAAGATACTGGATCTGTTTTCTTCCATCATCGATGATCCTTCCTTATTTGAACATGCCAGGATCATCCCTTCTTCCTTTACAAGAGAAAACGGCAAGATGCCTTTGAAGAATCTTCTGACTTATCTCTTATTCCGGCATGGCAGGACTGTCTTAGAAGATATCAGCGATATCTATCCGGATCTGAACACTGATGATCCGCCTTCCAAGCAGGCAGTGCTTAAAAGGATGCGTATCCTCAACTACGATGTATGGAAAAAGATACAGGAGCTGTTTCTTGAAAGGGTCTATAAGCCGCTAAAGAAAGAGACTGACAAGGGATATCTTTTACTGGCGGTGGATGGAACACTTGTGACATTGCCTAAAAACCCGGTATTGGACGATGTATTCGCTACAAACAAAGGAGGCGGGCACGTCTGTGCAAACCCGCCTCAGGCAAAAGTATCGATGATCTATGACGTCCTTAACAGAGTCATACTTGACTATAGGATCGTTCACCAGGACAAAGCGGAACTGAATCTGCTGTTTGAACATCTTGAAACACTGGAAGATCTTTTAAAAGAACATAAGGTGATCTTACTGGCAGATCGTAATTATGGTTCGACTGAATTATTCAAATACTGTCAGATGAAAGGATATAAGTATATCATCAGGGCCAAATCCAATTTCTTCAAGCACCAGAGAGAAAAGCTGGAAAAGGAAACAGATGATATTTCATTCACTGTTGATATAGATGAAACCTGGCAGAAAAGAATAAAGCGCGATCATATCCGGGATTACATCATGGCTGATCCGTTAATGAAGATCAGACTGATCAGGAATCATTTTGAATATGATGAACATTATCTTGACCATGACAAATGGCGGCATACCTTGCATCACGAAACTGATATCGAATATTTTACTAATGTTGATGAAGACATTTTTTCAAAAGAAGAGATCGTAAGTCTTTATCACAATGACCGATGGGACATCGAAACAGGATATGGCACCATGAAGACTTTCATCGACATCGAACAGATCAATTCCCATAATCCCATTACTGTATTGAATGAGATCAGTTCAAAGATGATCTTCTATAATCTGGAATCTCTGATATTCAAAGCCAGTGAAGACAGGAAAGACAAAGATCACCTTCCCAACAATAAGCACATCATCGAGATGTGCAGATCGTCATTATTTGTATCATCGTTTTTTAAGGGAAGATTTGGATACGGATATCTCAGAGGCCTGATCGATGAGTGTTCCAGAGTAAAGGTGATGGTCAGAAAAGACCGCCATTATAAGCGATGGAACAAATTCAGGCGTTCGCTCAAACAGGATCGTCATCGGGTCGACGGAAGAAACAATCCTCCTCTTAAATTAACAAAAGCCGGCATCTTTACCGCAAATAACTGACACCGGCCCGTAGTATAGAGACGCAGCTGCATCTACTTAAAGAATAAACCAGCAAGGACTCAACAATCAATGGATGTAACGATACTTCAAGCAATACAGATTTCTGTATGGTGTTTATTTACCCTTCGGGAAACAGTGATCATAAGCAAGACCACTCATATAAAAGAAAAAGGCGCAACCGCTTCTGGGTTTACGCCATTGGG
>ONXX01000186.1 GCA_900321955.1 uncultured Bacillota bacterium
GTGGATCCTGGCCAGAATGAAGCGGCCAGATCTCTTGGCATGTCTTCCATGCAGACGATGATGGACATCGTCCTGCCTCAGGCAATTCGAAACGCCTTCCCTGCCATCGGCAATGAGCTGATCGTCAACATCAAAGACTCTTCCGTCCTGATGATCATCTCGATCACCGAACTGATGTTTCAATCCAATTCGATTGCCGGAACGACATATCGTTTTACCGAGACCTACTTTGTCACAGCCTTCATCTATCTTTGTCTGACAGGCATCTCTTCGATCATCCTCAACGCCATCGAAAAGAAGCTGAATCACACAAAGACGTCCTTACCGCAGTCTGATACAGACGTCAAATCGATTTCGATCGCCAAGGAGGGCCTGTAATATGGAAGTCATTTCTGTCAAAGATGTAAAGAAGAGCTTTGATCACCTCGATGTCTTGAAAGGAATCTCCTTTACGGTGAATGAAGGCGAAGTTGTCTGCCTCATCGGACCCAGCGGTTCGGGCAAATCGACCATGCTTCGCTGCATCAACCTGCTTGAAGATATTGATTCCGGTGTCATCACTGTTCTAGGCGAAGATATTTCCAAGTTGAGTGATATCAACGCTTTCCGCAGCAAGGTCGGCATGGTCTTCCAGCAGTTCAATCTCTTCAACAATATGAACGTTCTGGACAACTGCATCATCGCCCAGAAACGAGTCTTGAAAACACCGGTGGAAGAAGCAAAGAAAAAGGCGCTGGAGCACCTTAAAAATGTCGGTATGGCGGATTTTGCCCATGCCTACCCTTCCACCTTATCCGGCGGTCAGAAGCAGCGTGTGGCGATCGCCAGGGCTCTGTGCATGGAACCGCAGATCCTCTTATTCGATGAACCGACATCCGCTCTGGATCCGGAAATGGTCGAAGAAGTCCTCAATGTCATCAAGGATCTTACCAAGCAGCATATGACGATGGTCATCGTCACCCATGAGATGATGTTTGCCAAAGATGTGGCAGATAAGATCGTCTTCATGGATTCCGGTGTCGTTCTGGAAGAAGGAAGTCCGGAAGTTATATTTGATCATCCTTCCAATGAACGAACCAAACAGTTCTTAAAACGTGTACTATAAAAGGCTTCCATCGAAGCCTTTTTCTTATAAGTCGACCCTTTCCACGTGGACCCTGCCGTCATCCAGTAAATAGACTCTGGCATAACACGGTCCGCTTAAATCGCGGTTGTAGTAAGTGCTGCCTGGATTGATAAAGTGGATATTATCGTAGATTTCATCGGTAAAGATATGAGTATGTCCGAAGAAGACGATGTCTGCTTTGACGCTTTTGGCTTTTTCGAGCATCAGATTCTGTGAGAAGGTATAGCCGGTCCCATGAAAGATATAGATCGTATGACCGCCAATATTCAATAAACGGTCTTTGGGATACTCATAATACCAGTCATTATTTCCTTCAACGGAAATAAACGGCGATAAGAGTTTCGGTTCCACCATTGAATCACCGCAATGAAAATAGTAATCGCAGGCCGGATTATCGCTTAAGATCTTATGGATGCCATCCATGTGGCCGTGATTATCAGAAGTCAGACAGATCTTCAGCATTTTAAAAGAAAGTCTTCCCCTTTAATTACTTCCCGATCCGACAGATCGCCGAAACCGACCTGACGCAGACATTCATAGGCACCGATTGCCACGCAATTGGAAAGATTCAGACTGCGGCAATCTGCCCGCATCGGAATGCGGTAGCAGTCTTCCAGATGCTGCTTCAGGATCGCTTTATCAATACCGGTCGATTCCTTGCCGAAAACCAGATAAATGTCTTCATCGTCTTTCGGAAATTCACACTCCGCAAATGATTTCAAGGCATATCTGGTAAAGTAGACAAAGTGCCCTTTTCTTCCCTCATAGAATTCTTCCCAGTTCTTGTGGATCGTGTATTCGCATTCCTCGATGTAATCCATGCCGGTGAAGGGGTGCACGGTGTTCATGCCAAACACTTTGCGGAAGCCGTCATAATCAAAATGATCGCTGTAGGGATTGACGCCTTTTTCATCCAGCAGATCCCAGGAGATCAGCGCGTTGCCCACCTCGTCGGAGGGATAGCTGAGCTGCACGATCACGCCCTCAGGAGAAGCCATGGTCATGGCCTTGAGCAGCGTGCTGAAACGGTTGCGGCTCAAAATGGGAAATACGATGCCGATAGGGCCCTCCCCCAGCTTATTGCGGATATCGGCTGCGATCTGCTCGCAGGTGGCGTAGTTGCCCTGGGTACGGCCTACCACCGCCTCGGTAACCGCCACGATATCGCGGTCATGCAGCTCAAACTTTTCGGCTGCTGCCGCATCGCAGATGCTTTTGGTGACCGCTGCCACCAGGTCGTCGCCCTGTTGAAAAACCGGAGTTACGATGCCTCTTGCAGTTACGCCCGTTGTACGCATAATAGAAAGCCTCCTTCACTGCGGTCTGAAACCGCGGGTATTATTATAACGCATTTATCCAAACTTGACAACAAAAACAAATTATAAGATAATAGAACAGAATGGAGGAGTATGTACTTTGGAGCATTTGATTACGGGTGTGGAAAGCGGCAGCATCGCCTGGCGGTATGGCCTCAGGGCCGGGGATACCCTGCTTTCCATTAACGGCGAGGAGATCATCGACCAGATCGATTACCAGTCGCTTTCGGTCAAGCGGCACGTGATCCTGCACGTGCGCAAGGC
>ONXX01000166.1 GCA_900321955.1 uncultured Bacillota bacterium
AGGTACTTCTTCTTGCCGAAGGTGAGATTGGTCACCATCTCTCCTAAGGACGCCGCCAACGCGCCGACTGCTGCGGAAACACCGCCGCCGCCCGGTGTGGGATCTTTGGATGAGACAGCTTCGCTGAACTGTTTTAAAGTCAAATTTTCCATAATCAGAATAATCCTGTGATGACGCCGTTTTCATCGACGTCGATCTTTTCAGCTGCCGGAACTTTCGGAAGACCCGGCATCGTCATGATTTCGCCGGTCAAAGCGACGATGAAGCCGGCACCGGCAGAGACCTTGATGTCGCGAACGGCAATTTTGAAACCTTTCGGTGCACCGAGCTTTTTCTGGTCGTCCGAGAAGGAATACTGGGTCTTGGCCATACAGATCGGTAAACCTCCGAAACCGTCAGCTTCCAGCTGTTTGATTTTTCTCGCTGTTGCGCCGATATACTCAACGCCGTCGGCGTGATAGATCTTCGTGGCAATTACTTCGATCTTTTCTTTGATGGACAGGTCAAGATCATAAGCGTAGCTGAAGTTATTGTCTTCTTCACAAAGTCTGACGACTTCTTCAGCCAAGGCGATACCGCCCTGTCCGCCCTTGGCCCAGACTTCTGAAAGAGCGACATTGACGCCGAGTTCTTTACATTTTTCCTCGACGAGATCCAGTTCGGCTTTGGTATCAGTCGGGAAGGCGTTGATCGCAACGACACAAGGCAGATGATAGACGTTTTGGATGTTTTCCACATGCTGAAGCAGATTCGGCAAGCCTTTCTGCAATGCATCGAGGTTTTCGTTGTTTAGTTCTTCCTTGGCGACGCCGCCGTGATGTTTCAAAGCACGAACGGTGGCAACGATGACCACTGCTGCCGGATGCAAGCCTGCCTTGCGGCACTTGATATCTAAGAATTTCTCAGCACCCAGATCCGCACCGAAGCCTGCCTCGGTAACGGCGTAATCGCCAAGCTTAAGAGCCATCTTAGTGGCAATGACGGAGTTGCAGCCGTGGGCGATATTGGCAAACGGTCCGCCATGGATGAAGGCCGGTGTGCCTTCCAGGGTCTGAACCAGATTAGGCTTGAGGGCGTCCTTCAGTAAGGCGGCCATGGCACCCTGGGCTTTTAACTGGCCGGCAGTGACCGGCGTGTTGTCGTAGGTATAGGCAACGACGATCTTTGAGAGACGTTCCTTGAGATCGAGGATGTCGTTTGATAAACAGAGGATGGCCATGACTTCGGAAGCGACCGTGATGTCAAAGCCGTCTTGTCTAGGCGTACCATCGGTTCGGGCACCCAGACCATCGATGATGTTTCTTAACTGGCGATCATTCATGTCGACAGCTCTTCTCCAGGTGATCCTTCTTGGATCGATGTTGAGGGCGTTGCCCTGCTGGATGTGATTGTCTAACATGGCAGCCAATAGGTTGTTGGCAGCGCCGATGGCGTGGAAGTCACCGGTGAAATGCAGGTTGATGTCTTCCATCGGAACGACCTGGGCGTAGCCGCCGCCGGCTGCACCGCCCTTGATGCCAAAGACCGGTCCTAAAGAAGGTTCTCTCAAAGCGACGACCGATTTCCTGCCGATCTTTCGTAAGGCATCGGCGAGACCGACCGTTGTGGTGGTCTTTCCTTCACCGGCCGGTGTCGGGTTGATGGCCGTGACCAGAATGAGCTTGCCGTCTTTCTTATCTTTGAGGTCTTTCATGAGTTTCAGATCGACCTTGGCTTTATAATTGCCGTATAATTCCAGATCCTCTTGCGGGATAGCGAGTTTATCGGCAATGTTTACAATTTTTTCCTTTTGACAGGATTGTGCGATTTCAATATCTGTTAACATAGTCTCACTTCTCCTACATACCATTTTACAATTAATTCGCATGCTTAAGGGTTCTTATGGCCTCTTTTCCAAAGAAGTTCTGTTCTTTGTATAGAACGCCATGTTTAAAAAACGAGAAATAAGAAACGAATGATGTTTGAACTGAAAGTAAAGAAAATCGCTTGACACAGCATAGGAAACAAGAGACCGTATTTATGCACCGACGTTGAGTAGGTGCATTTTTTTGCCCAAAATGACGAAACAAAAGCTTTCCGCGATGGAAAGCTTTTTAAATAATGTTCTTTATTTCCGCAAGGCTTCGGATCAAAACATCGGTTTCTCCCAGATCCAGGCCTTCCATGCGGCATAAGCCGATGACCGGAATGCCTGCCCCTCTGGCCGAAGCGACACCGGTCCTGGAATCTTCAATGGCCGCCATTTCCTCTTTCTGATAGTCGTACTGTTTCAACATGAAGCGGTAAGGGTCGGAGGAGGGTTTACGGGCACCGGAGATGTCCTTGCCGACGATGGCGTCGAAGTATTGAATGATGCCCATCTGTGTCGTGATTCGCTTTACTTTACTGGAATCGGTGTTGGAACAGATGTAGAGAGCATAACCCTGTTTCTTACAATAGTCCAAGGCATCTTTGACATCGCTGAAGATCAGATGAGAACCATCTTCCGGAAAACGTTCCTGATTCATCTTGCGGAATGTCGCAGCGATAGTGACACTGTCGAGTTTGACCTGATACTTCTTTTCCATGATGGCGACCTTTTCGTCTGGTCCATAGCCAAGGGTCGTGACGCGATCTTCCGCATCACAATGAATGCCATATCCTTCCATGACTTCAAAGAAGTTGTCGGCATAGAAGCCCTCGGTATCGGCAATAGTGCCGTCAAAGTCAAAGACAATCGCTTTTAATTTTTCTTTTTCCATGCGCGCTTATTATAACAGGCAACAGAAAAATAGAAAAAGAGCTATTCATTCGATAGAGAATTAAATATAATAGTTAGTGAAAGCTAACTACATAGTGATATTAAACAAAATAACGTAGCGAAGATACGGATCCTGTCCCTCTTTGCTACAAAGTTTTCAGATGAAATGCTTTTCCCCGTTGCCGATCGTTTGATCGGGATGAAAACCTGAAGATACCATACATCTTCAGGTTTTAATTTCCTTTATAAAGGACCGTATAATATAAGAAAAGAACCGAGGGATAAAAAATGAAATATATCAGA
>ONXX01000169.1 GCA_900321955.1 uncultured Bacillota bacterium
CTTTCCAGGAAGTCCGCGGTGTCAGGACTACCTTGCCGCCTTTGGCAACATAGTCTTTCAAACGCTTTTGAAAAGCTTCATCCATGATGATCATGTAAGGCAAAACGACCACTTTATAGGAAGAGAAATCGACAGAAGAGTCAATGATGTCGCAGTTCATCTTTCGCTTAAAGAACCGGGCGTAGAGCTTCTGGCATTCCTTCTCATAGGAGAAGACATCGGATTGCCTCTGCAGGGTCATGGAAGACTTGGAATCGTAATCATAGATCATGCAGACATCGCTTTTCGGATAGACGGCTTCCTTTTTCCTTGCTTCTTTGACAAAAGCCATCGTCTCGTAATACTTGCGCCGCTTCTGGTTGTCGGCATCCAGGATGCCGAAACAGAACTGCTCCGCACCCTTGACAAAGCCGCGGTAACGGAAGAAGATCACCACCTCCACACCGTGGTCAATGGAATCCAGCGCCCACTTTTTCGCTTCATCCGGTTTCGGCGCATACCCGATATCGTTATGTCCCTGCTGGCCCATGATCGATTCGGTGATCCAGAATTTTTCTCTCTTGAAGCCTCGGGCAAAGTCCAGACTGAAGGAAAGATCGGAGGCTGATAAAGGCTCCTTCTGGCCGCCCCAGACCGGATAATTGTTGTAGGACACAAAATCGAGACATTTCGCTGCCTCAAAAGGCGAAAACCATTTATTGATGATGCCGCCTTCAAAATCATGGGTGATCGGATGTTTCTTATCAAAACTGCGTATGGCTTCAGCCAGTGTTTTCAGATACGAAGCAGCCGAAGCAGAACGGAAACGGGCATATTCCAGCCGCAAAGACGGGTTCTGCGCCGTAAAGGCAGGTCTTGGCAATGGGATCTGTTCAAAGCTGTTGTAGGTCTGTGACCAGAAACAGGTACCCCAGCGTTCATTGAGTTCATCGATGTCGCGGTAGCGTTCCTTGAGATAGGAAATGAATTTCCTGTGACAGTTCTTACAATAGCAGCTGTCCGATCCCTCATGGCCGATCTCGTTGTCGATCTGCCAGGCGACGATCGCTTCTTCGTCTCGATAATGTCTGGCCAGCTCCTTGGCGAGAGAGACTGCCTTTTCTATGTAGACATCGCTGTTGTAACAATAGCCTCTTCTGGCTCCGTAAGGCTGGGCATAGCCGAATTCATTGACATTCATGATGTCCGGATGCTTTTCATACAACCAGGCCGGCATGGTCGCCGTCGGCAGGCACATCATGACCTTTAAGCCGTGTTTCTTCGCCTTTGCAATGACCTCATCAAAGAAAGAGAAGTCGTATTCCCCTTCCCTTGGCTCCATCCTGTCCCAGGCAAAATCACCGATCCGTATCAGGTCAAGACCCAGTTCAACGATGTTATCGAGGTCTTCATCGACCAGCTTCATGCCCCATTGCTCGGGGTAGTAATCGACACCCAGATATCTCATTTGAATTCTCCATCCATCAGCCGGTTCACCGCAGCCGTATATTCTTCCGTCGCCATCATATAGGCCGCCGCATGGCCGCATCCTTCGATCAGGTGCAGTTCCTTCGGACTGCGGCAGGCTTCATACATCTTTTCCGACATGAAACAAGGAACGAAATGGTCCTCCTTGCCATGAATAAACAGGATCGGCACATCCGCCTTGGCGACGCAGTCTTCACCCATTGACGTATTGAAACTGATGCCGGTGATGATCATCGACCAGAACCAGGCCAGATAGCCGAAAGGAAAATACGGCATATGATAGACGTCGTTGATCAGATACTTCGATATATTGATGATGGAATCGAAACCGCAGTCATCAATGATGCCGCAGACGTTCTTGAGCTTACTGTTAGCGCAATGGATGACGGTCGCCCCGCCCATCGATACGCCATGCAGATAGATCTTAGGATCATCATAGAGTTTGTTGATCAGGTCCACCCACTTGGCAACATCACGCTTGTCGTGTTCGGAAAAGCCCAGATACTTGCCTTCCGATTTTCCATGAGCCCGGTCATTCAGCAAAAGGATCGTCGAACCCCGTTCCAGATAGATATTGATGCGGTCGGCAAAATCCTCCTGCATGGAAGACTTGTAGCCGTGAACGCAGATGACCACCTCTTTGGGGTTTCCCTCATAGAGATAACCGTAAAGAGTGAGGTCGTCAAAAGAAAGGATCGAGAGTTCCTTGAATTTCAGCTTGTCCATCTTCTCGATCATCGGACGGCGGAAGGCATAATACCTGGCTGCCGTCGGACGCATCAGATCCGTTTCGGCATCAATGCTGTCGGGATCTAAGGCAGAATCATAATCTCCCTTGTTCTGGTCGTTATAGAGAAAGACGGAATTAAAGATAAAGAATCCCGCTGCCATAGCCAGCAGCAGGATGATGAGTATGATAAGCAGAACCCAGAACATCAGCGGTCAACCTGAACGTTCTCCAGATCCACGCCCTTGGTTTCCTTGACCTTGAGCATCATGATGATCAAAGCGATGGCCATCAAAGGCAGATACGCGATCGTAAGGACGACCGGCAGATTGGTTGAACCTGCCAGCATGGTGACGACATTGTTATAGACCATATTGAAGCCGACACCGAACATGCCGATCAGCTGCATCGTACCGACAACGGAAGCGCGCAGTTCCGTCGGTGTTGATTCGGAGGTGATGACAAAGAAGATCATATCGGAGATCGACCATAAGCCGGCGATCGAAATACCATACGCCAGACCGATGACCCACGGATTCAAAGGACGGATACAGCCATAGGCGAAGATGCCTAAACCAATGGCTGCCCAAAGACCTAAGATCAAAGCGGATTTCTTTCTGCCTAAAGCATCCGTAATGAAACCGCCGATGATCGTAAAGATACCGTTGATGACCGGATAGAACATCAGGATGATGTTGATCGCATCCGTCGTCATAAGTAAATTTTCTCTTTAACCCCTTTCGTTGTCAAAGGTACTCACTCCTCTCAAAACCGTACGTGCGGATTTCCCGCATACGGCTTCTCGC
>ONXX01000067.1 GCA_900321955.1 uncultured Bacillota bacterium
TTGTCAACAAGTTCGTAAACTTTGGATACTTCATATGGATAGACCTGATCGTTCTTTTCCTTTTTGAAGCCAAGCCCACTGCCTATAGCGATTACTTCGTGGCCTTTGAAGTTTTCACATAAGACAATGTTGTTGTTGATGATACGCTTGACAATCATTTTTTCAATGGTCTTCATTCTTGTTCCTTTCCTAAATCAAAAAAAAGCAAACCCAAACCTTAATGCCATCTCAAGCATTAATAGCAGGAATTTGCCTTAATTTTGTGAATTAAGTAACAAGCCCTTTATTGATTTAATAATATATATTATTCTGCTCTTTTGTCAACTTCTTGCTGATTTTTGTTTCACCAATTAGCTCTTTTTTACTTTTTTCTGTTGTTTTTTTGAACAACGTTTGTATATTTACACAAAATCAAACATTATGCTTGATTCAGTCAAACATACTGTCCGTTTTTATGTTTATATCCATTTTCTAAGTACGGTGCAGCATCGATCGATCACCGTTCCGGTCAGCAGTACTGCCGGTATCGTTCCCAGACCGACCGTACCTCCCATCAAATATCCGCTGAGCATCAGCAAGCCATCCGTGATCGTCCGTACGACCGAATACTCTGTTTTCGTTTTTTCTGATATTGAAACAACGGTCGCATCCAAAGCATTCATGCCGAAGTCATTGACGATCAGGATCGAGCAGGAGATCGCCGTAAACAGGATCGCAAAATCC
This sequence comes from uncultured Bacillota bacterium, assembly GCA_900321955.1. The sequence goes on from ONXX01000067.1 coordinate 724, forward strand.
AGTATGATGATCCGGACAAATATGGAACCGTTAAATGCCTGAAGAGGTGAAAGCAGACTGCAGAACAGATCGATGCTCGGACCGCAGATCAGCGAATAAAAGATGCTGAGAATGCTCAAATGTTTTCTTCCGATCAGCAATGCGAGCGTGAAAGTTGCAGCGGCATAGATGTAGGATGACATGCCCAAGCTGACAGAAAAAGCCGTATGGATCCCCTCTTCGAAAACCGTGATGGAATCCCCTCCCAATCCGGCATAAATATAAAGCGCCACGCTGCAGCCGATAAAACATGCAGCAGACAGCAAAGACAGCAGTTTCTTAACGAACATCTTGATCGATACGTGATACTTTTTCTTCCAATGCCTGTACTCTTCTGGTAAGGCTGATCACTTTCTTGGCAAAGTCATACGTCAGGATGGCTCCGTTGAGATGATCTTGCGCATGGACAAGCAAAACATCCACTTCAAGTTTTTCGCCTCTCGCAAAATCCGTTAACAGACTTGTTTGTATCTGATGTGCTTCGCGAAGTTCCTCATCCGCTTCTTTCAGTTTGAGATCGACAAGTTCGTAGTTACCGCGTTCAGCAGCGACCATCGCTTCCATTGAACAAGATTTTGAATTACCAGCGTGAGAGATCAGTTCAAACGAAACCTGCTCCGCCGTTTTTTTAATTTCAGACATACTGTATACCCTCCATATGACAAATTCTTATAGATCCTGATCTCATCTCTGTCAGAAGATGGATCTCTTATTCATCTCCTGACAGAGATGCAGAAACGTGTTCTGCATCAGAATTTTACTGTTCCTCTTCCAGAGAATGCTCGTGAGCCTTGAAGAATGGATAATAGATCACCATATCGACAATGATCAGAACAACGATCAGGATGGCCGCCTTGAAGTCGCCTGTGGAAAAGTATGCACCGAAGATTGAAGGCATGTTGTAAGAAAGCATGGCATACGTACGATGGATGATGTTAGCGGACATCAATGCATATGTTACGGCACAGTTGACGATGGACGTCAGGATGCTTGGGATGAAAAGGATCGGGTTCAGCATGATCGGCAGACCGAAAGTGATCGGCTCAGAAATACCGAAGAAGGCAGGAACGATACCCAGTTTACCGACAGTGTTGATTTCCTTGTTCTTTGAAAGCAAACAAAGGATACCTAAGGCAAGACAGTTGCCCAAACCACCGATGATACCGAAGTAGCACCAGAAAGATACTGTGAAGACAGCAGGAAGTGCTTCGCCGGCAGCCATGGCTGCAGCGTTCATGGAAAGCGTGCCATATTCGATCGGGCTGAGGAATCCGGACCATACCGTATCATGGATACCGAAGAACCAGCCGAAGTTGAGCAAGAAACCGACCAGCATTGCGACAAAGATATTGTCGGTAGCAGCTGTTGCTGGTGACAGGATCTGGATAATCATGGCAGCAAAGCTTGTTCCGGTAGCATTCCTAGCGATGATGAACAATAAAGCATCGACAGCCAGGATGATCAGACAAGGTACCAGGGAACCGAAAGAGACAGTCAGTGCAGGCGGAACAGAATCAGGAAGTTTAATCTTGCCGACATTGTGATCAGTCAGGACTCTGTAGAGTTCGACAGTCATGATTGCCACTAAGATCGCAACTAAGATACCTTTTCCGTCAAAATAAGTCATCTGAGCAAGTACATTGCCGAAAGATAATTCTACCGGATCGATCGCCAGCATAGAAAACCCGGCCACGGAGATTATGATAGGCAGGAATGATTCTTTCTCATAGGCCTTGCAAAGATAATAAGTGATACCGATACAGACATACAGAGACAAGAAACTCATTGTGACCGTATTCAGCCAGCCTAAGATCGCTGCGTTATCGCTGGCGAATTTTGCCCACGCCAGCATGAAACCGTTGGTCGTGCCTTCGACAGCCGGTGCAGAATTGATGACTGCAATGATGCCGCCAAAGAAGATAGGAGGCAATATCGTCATGAAAGTGTCACGAATCGCCTTCAAATGCTTTTCACTTGCGATCTTTTTCGCAAGAGGCATAAGTTTTTTCTCAAGTGTAGCAATAAAGTTGTTCATTTTTTACCCCCCCTTTTTTATTTGCTATCTTTTAATAATTCATCGACCATTTCCAGTACTTTCTGAGCATTCATCGCCCCGTAGACTCGCGGTTCGATGCTTGCCACCGGAACGTTTTCGCCAACCTGTTTTCGAATATCATCGATCAGGTAGCGGATCTGCGGTCCGATCAGTACGACATCGGCATCTTTCAGATGCTGAGAATACTCCTGCTCGCCATAAGCGTTCACTTCGACTTCGTCTCCGCCCAGTTCCTTGATCCTGTTGGCCAGTATGGAAGTCGACATTCCGCCATTGCAGACCAGAACGATATTCCTCATCTGTTTTTCCTCCTTTCTCAGATCTATAAAATCGTTTTCAATGTTTGATTTATACCAATAATAGGAATGTTTCGGTATTCGCCTGCAGTCATTATCAAAGTCTACAGCGACCAGCCCGTATCTTTTTTCACAGCCATTTTTCCAGGAATAGAGATCGAAGGGCGACCAGACGAAGTAACCATTGACATCCACACCGTCTTCTTTGGCCTTCAGCAGATAACGGATATGTTCACGGATATAATCGATCCGATACTGATCATCGATATCCTCGCTGATCTCTTCATATGCGCCATAGCCATTTTCCGTGACATAGATCGGCTGTTTGACATAGGAGGATACTCTCGTCAAAGCATCATATAGGCCCTGCGGATAAACGAACATGCCCCAGGGATTATGCGGAACGATATCTTTCATGTCGTCGTTCGCCACCTCGAACCAGCCCTTGACTACGCTTCGAAGATCTCCCTTGTAATTCTTTCCCTGATTGTTGGTCTTCACCAGCGTCTCCCCTTCGGTATAAGGTTTGACATACATCGGAGAATAATAATTGATGCCGATGAAATCCACAGTATTCTCCCGGATGATCTGCAGCTCTTCTTCTTTAGCGAAACTGAGGTCATAGCCTTGTTCCTTCAGCTTATCGACCATATCGGAAGGAAATTCGCCAAGACATGCCGTATCGACTTGCCAGTTGTTGCAATAATTATCCGCATGACGCATGGCATTCAAGGTCTCAGTGCTTTCATCAAGGCCATAGATCGTCTGATAAGAAGCGACCAGACCGATCTCTCCTTCAGTCTTCATTTCCCTGAACTTTCTGACCCCCAGTGCGGAAGCAAACATGACGTTGTAGGATCCGCGTATCACCTCGGGTATGTTTCGGTGACAAGGAGGATAATTGCCTGACATGTAACCGGAGAAGATGAACCATTTCGGCTCATTGAACGTCGACCAGAAACGGACTTTGCCATTGAAATGCCGGAAAACAGTCTCACAGTATTTTTCAAAATGGTAAGCCGTTTCGATGTTCTGCCAGCCACCGATGTCTTCCAGATACTGCGGAAGATCCCAGTGATAGATCGTCACGAACGGCTCGATATGATAACGGTGACAGGTATCGATCAAAGCGTCATAGAAAGCCAGACCCTTCTCGTTGACATTCCCCTCAAGATCACGGATGATCCTTGGCCAGGACAAAGAGAAACGATAAGCATTCTGACCGCCTTCTGCCATCATGCGGATGTCTTCTTCGTAGTGATGATAATGATCGGAAGCAACATCACCGTTTTCCAATCCGTTCTCATGAAGGTAACGATCCCACATGGACTCCGCTTTTTCATCAAGATCCCATGCGCCTTCACACTGGTAGGAAGCCGTCGCACTTCCCCAAAGCATTTTTCTCTTCATAAACGCATCATATCCTTTCTTCTGTTTACAGCCGTTTCTGCTTCTTCACCACATGGTGAATCAGTAGGATCTCCGAACGATGCAGGCACCGTTGGAATCGGCGACCTTTTTGTACCACTGATAAGATTTTTTAGGACGGCGCTCCAATTTCGGATCATTGAAATCGATCGCGACCAGACCATATCGTTTTTCACAGCCGTTTTTCCAGGAATACAGGTCGAAAGTCGACCAGGCAAAATAGCCTCTGACATCGGCGCCGTCATCGACAGCATTCATGATCGCATTGATGTGATCATTCATGAAACTGATCCGGTAGTCGTCTTCGACATACCCGGAAACATCTTCATACATTCCGACACCGTTTTCGGTAATATACATCGGCAATCCATAGCGTTCCTGCGCTCTTAACAGACCGTCATAAAGACCTTTCGGGTAGATCTCGGTATCCCATTCGGTATATTCGGAATTGGGATCCTTGATCTGCTCGAACCAGCCCTTCAATATCGTTTTGGAAGTGCCTTTGGCTGCCTTCCCCTTGTTGTTGATGATGAGCGTCGTCTCTCCTTCCGTATAAGGCTTTATCAGGGCACGTGAATAATAGTTCAAGCCTAAAAAATCCACTCTCGCCTTTCGGATCTGCTGCAGGTCCTCTTCTTTCATGAAAGAAAGATCGATGCCTTTTTCAGATAAGGCGTCCAGCAGATCTTCGGGGATCTCGCCTTTAGCCGCTACATCAAGGACCCAGTTATTGCAATAATTATCGGCATAACGCATAGCCTTTAAAGTCTCCGGACGATCATCGACGCCATCGACAGGCGTATAAGAATGAACGATGCCGATCTTCCCTTCGATCTGTTTTTCTCTGAACAGATTCACCGCCATCGCATGTGCCAGCATGATATGGTAAGCACCGACCGTCGTTTCCTGAGCGTTATGATGGCCGGGGCAGTAATTGCCGATCAGATAGCCGTTGAAAATGGTCCATCGCGGTTCATTGAACGTTGTCCAGTATTTAACTTTTCCACTAAATTCCTTGAAACAGACTTCGGCAAAATGCAGATAAGCATCGCAAGTCTTACGATTGAGCCATCCACCTTCATCCTCCAGATACTGAGGAAGATCCCAATGATACAACGTCACAAACGGTTCCACGTTATATTTCAGGCAGGTATCGATCACCCTGTGATAGAAATCAAGGCCTTTCGGATTGATCGTCCCATCGATATCGGAAATGATCCTTGGCCAGGACAAAGAAAAACGAAAAGCATTCTGTCCGCCTTCGGAAAGCATCCGTATATCCTCTTCATAATGATGGTAAAAATCGGAAGCGACATCTCCGTTTTCCAGTTCGTTCTCATGAAGATACCGGTCCCAGTTAGATTCCGCTTTGTCATCGAGATCCCAGGCACCTTCACACTGATAAGAAGCCGTTGCGCTTCCCCATAAAAAATGATCATTAAGAGCCATATTTCCGTTCTCCTTATACAATGATTTTAAAAAACGGAAGGATCCCTTCCGTGTCCGGAAATGCACCATTTGGTGAAATTCAAAATCGACCGTTCAAGCAAAAACTGAGATAATTTTCTTATTCATGATAGAATAAGGATAAAAGCAGCATGGATGAATTCACCAAAAGACAATATCAGATCATTCAGATCCTCAACAGAGAGAAACAGACGATCAATTCTTCTTTTCTTTGTGCCGAACTGAAAGTTTCCAAACGGACTCTGATCAAAGATATCGCCGCCATCGATCGGGAAAAAGACTATATCCTCTCCAGCAAGCGGGGTTATCGTCTCAATCCGGAATATCTCGACACCATCCACAGATGGAATACCTTGCAGCAGGAAGAAGACGATTCCTACGAACTGCTCAAACTGCTTCTCATCAGCAAGAAACCGTTAAGCATCCAGACACTGTCAGACCGGCTGAATCTGTCCGATTCCGCCATACAGAAAACGGCGCGAAAATACAACGAATGGCTGAAAAACTATGACGTACAGATTCTCCGAAAAGACGGAGCTTTATCCCTTATGACGGATGAAAGAGGCCGCAGGCAGCTGGTCGCCAGGATCGTGCATCGCAAATCGAAGGATTTCTTTTCTGATTTTTCCAATCTTCAGGATTATTTCCCTGATCTCGTAATTGAAAATGCGCTGGCTATCATCAACCGGACCTTGAACGATTATGGCTATCGGATCAACGAATATTACACCATCAATTTCTATCTGAATCTGTTTGCGATCCTTTCCTATAGCGACTATCGCAAAGGCATACGTGAATATTCAGAGAATCCTCCCGTGCAATACGACGAAGAAAGAATTGCTGCACAAATCGTCGATTCGATCGAAAGATCCTGTTTCCTGATCTATCAGGACAGGGATCAGGTCATCAGCAGCATCGCCCAGGTCCTTTACGGTTTCATCGATCATGACGACAGCGCAGCCATCCTTTCTGCATCCCACCTTCCCGATGGCTTTGTTGCTAGTATCAGGGAAATCATAGAAAAAGTATTGGCAGAAC
>ONXX01000170.1 GCA_900321955.1 uncultured Bacillota bacterium
AAAAAGTTTTTATGCTTTCTTTCTCTTTTTCTTCAGGAACAGCATGGCACCAATTGCCAGTAGTGCAAAGGCAGCCAGCAATAAAGCAAAAACTGTTTTGGTCAGATATTTTCCAGCCATAATCAAGTTCCTCCTTATAGTCCTATTATATATTTCTCCACTGCAACATATTCGCAACAAGTCTACTCTTCAATGATGGTGATCGTCAGATCATCCGGTCCTTTGAAGGAGAACGTTCTTAATTCCGTGTAAGGATCGGCAAGATATTCGCTGGTTTCAATATGATGTTCCGCCAGTGTCTGTTTTAAAAATTCCGAATTGTTGCAGGCGATGGTGATCTCCTGCTTGGGCATATCCGTGTATCTTTTACTGCAGCGCACTTCGATCTGATTCTTCCCGAATTCAAACAAGAAGTTGCTGTCATCACCGTCGGGGATCAGCCGTTTGAGACGGAAACCCAGAGTCTTCTCATAAAAATCAAAGACTTCCTTCTTGTCAGAGGCATAGACTGTCACTCTTTGCAGACGGATCTTGTTGAGATAGGAATACAAAGGAAGATCCTTGGCCCTGAAGTAATGGCGCCGCATCCGTTTGAGTTCCTTACGGAAATCCGGATGGGCCAGAACATAGGCAAAATGCATATAGAAGAGCTGGCCAAGCGCCCCGCCGATCATATTGGAGATCATGTCATCAATATCGTAGAAGCCAAGCTTGGTCACCAATTGGATGTTTTCAATCAGAAAGGAGATCGTACCGCAGGCGATCAGCGTCCTTTCCGGCATGTGACCGCGGAAAAAGTCAAAGACATAAGGCAGAAGATAACCCATCGGCACAAACAGGACAATATTCAGATAGACCTGATAGACGTCTTCGATCTTGTTGACCCGCACATGTTCCAAAGCGGCTGCCAGACCATCGGTAAAGACGGAATTGATGAAGCCCAGGATGCCGAAATCGATCTGTATCGCATTGGCCAGATCTTCATAAAGGGCAACGTGGATGAGATAATCACTGGAAGCCGAACGGGAAAAGAAGACCACGTAGCTGAGCAGGGCCAGATAGATAAGAAAGACCAGAACCAAAACCGCCTTCCTTAAATGCAGATAGAAGTCCGCATGGGGATTTTTATTCATGCGGTCATCCGGTGAAATACCGATCGCCTTGCATACCATACGGTCGATCATCGGCATGAAAACGACCATGACAAACATCAGGATCGTTACAAAGATATTGGTCGACAGGTTGTTGATCTTCATAAGTTTACTATATCAAAAATACCTTTACAGAAAGAAAAAACCTCGTCTTAGGACGAGGTCACCATGATCAGTTGTCGCTTCTTCTTACGCCGAAGATCTCCAGGACCCGGATCAGCAGGTTGATGAAGTCCAGCTCCAGCTGCAAGGCAGCAAAGATGGCGAAATTCTCACTTTCGCTTTGCGAATAATAGCGGTCGATCATCTGCATGTCATAGACCGTAATGCCCATAAATAAGAGCGTCTCGATATAGCATAAGGCAATATCCAGACCCGAAGCTCTGAAGAACAGCATATTCACAATGGTCAGAATGATGCAGGAAACAAGACCCGTCATGAAGAAAGGTCCCATCCTGGTCAGATCGACCTTGGTCGTCCTTCCGATCGCGCAGAGCGAACCGAATACAACAGCCGTTGTGGCAAACGCCATCAGAACGGAAGCTGTCGTATAGACGCTTAAGATCACCGACAGCGTCAGACCGTTGACCAGGGAATAGGCAACAAACATGCCCTTGACTGCTGCTGTGGAGCGGCTTTCCAGATTTCTTCCGATCACAAAAGCCAGAACCAGTTCGGCAGCCATGAAAAACAACATGGCAAACATGTATGCCTGTCCCAATAACGGCATCATATAATTACCGGCCAAGGCACCTATCGCACTCAAGCCGAGTCCTAAAGCCAGATATCCCATGACCTTGGAGAAGAAATCCAGACGGCTGACATGGTTTATTTCCTGATAGTTTTCAAAATCATTCATCTTTAAATTCCTCCTATCGAATATCAGTTTCTATCAATTTTCCAAAAAAATCAATCTTCCTGCATCGCCATGCCTTAGTTTCCCATCAAGATGGTATCATGTAGGAAAGAGGTATCCCTATGAATAAAGCGATAGAAAAAGACGCAAAAACCCTGTATGAACTCGGCGATGAACTCTTCATGCATCCCGAACTGGGCTACAAGGAATTCACCAATAAAAAGATATTGACGGACTATTTTGAGGCCAACGGCCTGAAAGTCACTGACCTGGGTTTCCGCACTGCCTTCAAGGTATCGATCGGGTCCGGTTCGCCCCGCATCGGCTTGATCGCTGAACTGGATGCCCTTCCGACACTGGGCCATCCCTATGCCTCCAAAATCGACAACGCCGCCCACAGCTGCGGTCATTCCACCCAGTGCGCCATCATGGCCTACACCCTGGTCAAGCTCAAGGATGTCATCAGAAACGGCACCGTCACCCTGTACTTTACGCCGGCCGAAGAATTTACCGACATCGCCTTCCGTAAAGAACTGATCAAAAAAGGCGAGATCCAGTACATCGGCGGCAAGGTCAACATGTTGGCAGCGGGAATGTTTGATGAGGAAGATCTCTTCATACACTTGCACACCATGGGCGAAGGCAAATACCATTTCTCACTCAATTCCGCCCTCTCCGGTTTCGTCTACAAGCAGATCACCTTCCATGGCAAGGCGACACATGCCGCCGTTGCCCCGCATAACGGCATCAATGCCCTGAATGCCTTTGTCTTGTTCGACAATGCCATCAACATGCTGCGGGAGACCTTCAAGGAAGAAGACTACATCCGCATACACGGCATCCTCTCACAAGGCGGTCAGACCGTCAACTCCATCCCGGCCAAGACGGTCTATGAGTGCTACGTTCGAGCTCTCGACCCGAATATCCTTCGTACCACAGCCGCCAGAGTCGACAACGCGGCGAAGCATTGTGCCAAAGCCA
>ONXX01000163.1 GCA_900321955.1 uncultured Bacillota bacterium
TGCAAAGAGTGACAGTCTATGCCTCTGACAAGAAGGAAGTTTTTGATTTCTATGAGAAGACTTTGGGTTTTCGCCTCAAACGGCTGATCCCCGAGGGTGATGACGGCAACTTCTTGTTTGAATTCGGGAAGAATCAGATCGAAGTGCGCTGCAGTGAAAGATACAAGGATATGCCTAAGCAGGAGATCACCATCGCCTGCAACAATTCGGAGTTTTTAAAACAGACGCTGGCGGAACATCATATTGAAACCAGTGAATATCTTGCCGATCCTTATACGGAATTAAGAACATTCTGCTTCAAAGGACCGGATGATCTGACGATCACCATCATTGAAGAGTAGACTTGTTGCGAATGTGTTGCAGTGGATAAATCTATAATAGAACTATAAGGAGGAACTTGATTATGGCTGGAAAATATCTGACCAAAACAGTTTTTGCTTTATGGCTGGCTGCCTTTGCACTACTGGCAATTGGTGCCATGCTGTTCCTGAAGAAAAAGAGAAAGAAAGCATAAAAACTTTTTGATAAGGCTTCAAGCCCTTTTTCTGTTTTTCATGCTTGACTGCTATAATAGAGGCATGCGTTATACACTTGAAGATAAATGGCTGCATATCGATGTCGATTCCCTGTTTGTGAAGACGATACAGGAATTTTTTGATGCCTACATTCCTTCCAAGAAGGTCCAGCATCTTCTGATACAGGATAAGCACATCCTGCTGGACGGCAATCCCGTGAAGCGGGAAGATGATATCATGGGACTTTCTTTGGATATTCTCTTATATCCGGAGACTTACGATTACGAGGAAGTTTCCAATACCCTCGATGTCGTTTATGAAGACGAGATCGTGCTGATCGTCAATAAGCCCAAAGGCTTACTGGTACATTCCGACGGCAATGATGAACTGACCTTAAGCAAGATCGTCGGATCGTATTACAGGGACAGAAACTATATCGCTGCCTATCCGATCCATCGTCTGGATAAGGAGACCAGCGGTCTGGTGGTCTATTCCAAGTCGGTGGTCTTCCAGCCCTTGCTGGACCAGCTTCTTTCCAATAAACAGATAAGACGCAATTACCTGGCCTTTGTGGAAGGCAAAATGACGATCGGGACCATCATGAACATCGATAAGCCGATCGGCAAGGACCGTCACGATCCGCGAAAGCGCATCGTCCACAAGTCCGGCCAGAGCGCTCTGACCAAGATCCGCTGCATCGGCCTCAACAAAGCGAAAAACTATTCGATCCTCTTGTGTACCCTGGACAGCGGCCGTACTCATCAGATAAGAGTCCATCTTTCATCCATCGGCTATCCGATCCTCAATGATGACCTCTATGGCCATCCAAGTGATCTGTGTATCCGCATGGGACTTTTCGCTCAGAGCATCGAGATGTATCATCCTTTGAAGGAAGATAATCTGGAAGTGGAAGCCGAACTGCCGAATGATCTCAACAAACTGTATATGGCGGGTTTACGATGAAGGCAAACAAGACCAATGCGATGCGCATGCTGGACAGCGCAAAAATAAAATATGAAGTGCTGGAATATGATCTGGACAAGGATCTGTTTTCCGGTGAGGCTGTTTCCGATCTTCTGGGACTGGAGTACAGCCAGTGCTATAAGACCCTGGCTTTACGCCATGAACATGACCTGTTCATCTGTGTGGTCTCCGTCAAGGATGAACTCGATCTGAAGAAGTGTGCCAAGGCTTTGGGCGTCAAAAATGTGGAAATGGTCCACGTCAAAGACCTTAGAGGTTCGGTCACACCGATCGGTGTGAAGAAAAACAAGGGCATCGTTTTTGATGATGAGGTCGATAAACACGAAGTCATCGAGATTTCCGCCGGTGCTTACGGACTCGGTTTAAAAGTGGAGCGGGATGCGCTCCTAAAATATCTCAGGGCAGAAGTAAAGGATATCGTCAAGGATGAACTATGATGCAGTGATCGTCGCTTCCGGCAAGGGAGAACGGGCAAATCTTGGCTACAATAAGACCTTCTACAAGATGAAGGATAATAAAAGCGTGCTGATGCATTCAGTCGATCTTTTCTGCAGCGATCCCGACTGCAAAAAGGTGGTCGTTGTCACCAACGAAGAATACTTCGATCAGATCCCAAGCGTTGAAAAGATCGTGGTGACCAAGGGCGGTTTACTTCGAAAGGATTCCGTCTATAACGGCTTGAAACGGACAGAAAGTGATTATGTTTTGATCCATGACGGGGCCAGACCTTTCTTGCATGCCGAGACACTAGAGAAGATCAAGGAAAAGGTCGTCGAAAGTAAGGCCGTCATTTCCGGCCGTTATGCGATCGATACGATCAAGATCGTCAAAGACGGCGTCATTGAAAAGACGATCGACCGAAAGACTGTTTTCATGGCGGAAACACCGCAGGCTTTTGCGCGTGAACTGATCATGAAGTGCTATGAAAACTGCGAAGATATTGAATTTACCGATGATGCCTCGCTGGCAGAATCGTTAGGCTATAAAGTTGCGGTGGTAGCCGATGCCTACAACAACCGCAAACTGACAAAGGAAGAAGATTTTAAGGATCTATGATCAAGGAACTGATCGTCGTAGAAGGCGTAAATGATACAAAGAGGCTTCAGTCTTTTTTTGATGTCGATACGATCGAAACCCACGGCATGGGTTTAAGCAAGGAGACGATCGAGCTGGTCAGGCAAGCCAATGAGAAACGTGGTGTCATCCTTTTTCTGGATCCCGATGCGCCGGGCGAAAAGATCCGCAAGCGTCTCAATGAGGCGATACCGGGTTTAAAGAATGCCTTTGTGATGAAGGAAGATGCCAGAACGACAAAGAAAGTGGGCGTTGAACATGCCTCCAGAGAAGTTTTGAAGGAAGCTTTGGATCATCTGGTCAGCTATGAGGAATATCATGATTCTCTGTCAAAAGAAGAGTTCGTGGAACTTGGTCTGATGGGCATGAAGGATTCTTCTGTCAAAAGAGAGAAGGTCTCTTCTTTCTTTCATCTTGGCAAGTGCAATGCCAAGACGCTGTTTAAGCGGATCAACATGCTGGGGATCGGCTATGAGGAGATAAGGAAGGTAGTATGATCGCAAGTATCGGCCATGTGAAAAAGGTCATGGGAGAGCTCAGGGCAAAAAAGAAGTTCGGGCAGAATTTTCTGATCGATGCCAATATCGTCGAACGCATTGCCAAGGGCGCCTGCAATGAGGATCTGAAGACCATTGAGATCGGTCCGGGCCTTGGCGCTTTGACGGAAATGTTGCTGAAGTATTCCAAGAGCGTGGATGCCTATGAGATCGATCCGGATATGTACGAGATCCTATTGCGTTCCATTGAGGATGAGCGCCTTCAGGTCTTTTTGGGCGATTTCCTCGATCAGGATCTTTCCGGATACAAAGAAAAGGTCAATGTCTGTGCCAATCTGCCGTACTATGTGACGACGCCGATCTTATTCAAGCTCTTTGAGTCGGATCTGGATATCCACAAGATCACGGTCATGGTCCAGAAGGAAGTGGGCGATCGTTTAAGTGCCAAAGTGGGCAGTGAGGACTATTCGGCTTTAAGCATCGAAGTCCAGTATCTGTATACGACAAAGCTGGAGATGAATGTCCCCAGAAGTGTCTTCTATCCCAGCCCCAATGTCGATTCGGCGGTGATCTCCTTCACGCCGGCAAGAGAAAGAGACTTCGGATATGAACGGGGCTTCTTCACATTTGTGAAGAACTGTTTCCGCATGCGCCGCAAGACCCTGCATAACAATCTGAAGGATCTTTACGACAAAGAGATGATTGAAAACGCATATGAAACGCTGGGCCTAAGGAGCGATATCCGTGCCCAGCAATTGGATCTGAATGAGTTTATTAAGCTCTACGAGGTGTTACGTGAAAGATAGGGCCTACGCCAAGATCAACCTTTCCCTGGATGTCTTCAATATCCGGGAGGACGGCTACCACGATCTGTGTTCGATCATGGTACCGATCGATTTTTATGATGAACTGGAGATCATCCCTGATTTGAGGGACTCTTTTACCTGCAATAAGCGTTTTATCCGCTATAACGAAAACAATTCCATCTATAAGATGATCACTTTATTGAAAGAGCGCTATGATATTGCCGATCATCACCGCATCAGCCTGAAGAAGGTCATCCCGACCCAGGCCGGTTTAGGCGGTGGTACAGCGGATGCGGCCTCCGTTCTGCGCATCTTCAAAAAGCTCTACCATCTGGATCTAAACAAGGAAGAGATCATCGATCTTTGCCTCAAGGTGGGTGCAGATGTGCCGTTCAATTACTTCAACACGCCTGCCGTAGTCAAGGGGATCGGCGATGTCATCGAACCTTTTGACATGGCGAAGAAATACTATGTTCTATTGGTCAAACCGCGCAGCGGCGTTTCAACCAGGGAAGCCTACCAGAAGCTGGATATGGAGATCTGCGATCATCCCGACATCCTTTCTTTGAAAAAGGCTTTGGAAAACGGAGAACCTTTGACAGGGCTGTTAGGCAATTCACTGGAACAGCCGGCACTGTTATTGAATGAAGATATCCGCAAGGTCAAAGAAAGGCTGGAAGCCTATCGGTGCGGCGAAGTGCTGATGTCCGGCTCGGGTTCCACGGTCTTCTGCATCAGTGAAGAGGAACGTGAAATAAAGGCGATCTACGAAGACCTGAGAGGTGAGAATCTTTACGTACGATTTACGGCCACTTTATAGACAAAAAATGTATAATATTTGTGAAATAGAAG
>ONXX01000176.1 GCA_900321955.1 uncultured Bacillota bacterium
TGACAGATCAACCACATCATGAACATGTGTCATGCCAAGGCTGTCATCGCCTGCCACGAATTGGTCGAAGGCGGCAAGATCGGTCCGGTTCCGGGTTATGTTCCGATTTATCCGAAATCCTGCAAGCCGGAAGATCAGATCGCAGCAATGAATGCTGAAGAGCTGACTGAAAAGATCTGGAATGACACTTATGCCTACAGAGAGTATTCCGGTTTTATCAAAAACTATTGGAAAGAGCGCAATATCGATCCGAAGATCCAGCCGGGTGATATGGAATTACTGGCCCAGGCCAAGATCGACTTCATCGCCGTCAACTGCTACCGCTCTGACTGCGGCAAGTGGCCTGATCCGTCCTATGTCCAGGAGATCGGTCTGAACAAGTATGGCCGCAAGGGTGAATTCATCTACACCAACTGGCCGGGCGAATACGCCTTAGACCGCAACCCGTTTGTCGAAACGACTGACTGGGACTGGCACATCGATGGCGTGTGCATGCGTTATGCCTTAAGATATATGTGGGATCACTATCATCTGCCGATGGTCATCACGGAAGCCGGCTTCGGCGCTCATGAAGACCTCGATGAAAACGGTGAGATCCACGACCAGTATCGTATCGATTATCTCAGAGACTACATCTACAATGTCGGTCTGGCAATCGAAGACGGTGTTGAAGTCTTCGGCTTCAACCCTTGGTCCTTCACTGACCTGCTTTCCACCGGCAACGGCATGGCGAAGAGATATGGCTTGGTCTTTGTCAACCGCACCGATGATGATTTGAGAGATCTGAAGAGATACAAGAAGGATTCCTTCTACTGGTATTCCAAACTGATCAAGTCCAACGGTCAGGAATGGGGCTATGATATGAGCGAGTGGAGAGATTTCACTAAGACCAGTGAGATCGCTTCCGATCTGAAAGATAAAATCAAAAATCCTGACTGGAACAAATAAAGGAAACAATCTTTACCAAAAATAATTTTGAAAGGGGAAAAAATGGCAAAGAAAGATTATAAGAAATTATCTGATGATATTATCGCCGCCTGTGGTGGTCTCGATAATATCCTGTCCGTTTCACACTGCATGACGCGTTTGAGAATGAACCTCAAAGACGCCGGCAAGCTGAACGTTGAAGAAGCAAAGAAGATCCCTGGTGTCATCAACATCGTCGTACAGAACGGTGAACAGCAGTTCGTCATCGGCCAGGATGTCGCAAACTTATACGAAGAAGTGACCAAGAACGACATCAAGGCTGCAGGTTCGGTTGATGATGCAGAAGCACTCAAGGCTGACACGCAGGTCAAGGGCAATGTCGTCGAAGCTATTATGTCTTACGTCGGCGGTACCTTCTCTCCGATCATTCCGGTATTTATGGCCGGTGGTCTTACAGGTGCGGTCATTTCCTTATTGCAGACATTTGCCGGCTTAGACGCTTCCAGCGGCACCGTCTTTGTCTTAACAGCGATCCAGCAGGCTATGTTGTACTTCTTACCGATCTACATCGGTTTCTCCAGTGCAACAAGACTTAAATCCAATCCGTATCTCGGTGCTTTCTTAGGTGCTGTCTTACTTTATGTCACAGTCAACCGTCCGGAAGTACTGGATTTCGTAGGTATCCCGGTTGCCAACATCGGCTATAACGGCCAGATCTTCCCGGTCGTCTTAGGTACCTTATTCATGTCTGTTGTTTACAGATTCTTGCAGAAGACTTTACCGGTTGTCTTGAGAACTGTCTTATTGCCGGTTCTGACAATGCTGATCACGGTTCCGGTTACCTTATTAGTCTTAGGTCCGATCGGTTACTGGGTAGGTACAGCAATTGCCAACGGTGTCTTAGCGATCTACCGTGCATTCCCGGCTCTGGCTGTTGCGATCATCGGTGCAACCACTGTATGGCTCGTCTTCTTCGGTATGAACAATGCCACTTATCCGGTCCTCTTCGCTTTACTGGCAGAAGTCGGATCTGACCCATTGATCTGTACCGGTATGGCTCCGGCCAACGTCGCTGTCGGCGGTGCATGTTTAGCTTATGCGCTTTTAGCGAAGAGCGAGGAAGCAAAGCAGGTCGGTATCGGTTCCGGTATCACTGCTTTATCCGGCATCACTGAACCGGGCGTCTACGGTGTCCTGTTCCCGAACCGTTATCCTCTGATCGGTGCGATGGTCGGCGGCGGTATCGGTGGCTTCATCGCCGGTCTGTTTGGCTTAACACAGTACGTTGTTGCCAACCCTGGCTTCATCTCTTTCGCAGCTTACATCAATCCGGATGGTACCTGGGGTAACTTCTGGGGCATGATGGGTGTCATGGTCTTGGCTGTTGTCGTCGGCTTTGTCGTCACCTACATCTTAGGCAAGAAAGCAGAAGCTAAGAAGGCTTAAACAAAAATCAATGATCATATGAAGGAAGCAGGATGTCCTGCTTCCTTTCTTTAGGAGAAAAACATGAAGAAAAAGACATTCCCGGATGATTTCTTGTGGGGTGCCTCCACATCCGCCTATCAGGTGGAAGGTGCTGCCTATGAAGACGGCAAGAAGGCTTCCCAGCAGGATATCATCAACAAAGATTCCTATAAGGTCTATGGCTTTGCCACAGCGGAAGTGGCTTCCGACCAGTATCACCACTACAAGGAAGATGTGGCGATGATGAAGGAGATGGGCTTTACGGCTTATCGTTTTTCCATTGCCTGGTCAAGGGTCTTCCCCGATGGAACCGGTGAAGTCAATGAAAAGGGAATTCAATACTATCGGGATCTGATCGATGAGCTGTTAAAAAACGGCATCGAGCCGATCGTGACCTTATACCACTATGACTGCCCCTGGGCCCTGGTGGAAAAGTACGGCGGCTGGTTAGACCGGCAGATCGTCAGGGACTTTGAATACTACGCCAGATACATCATCAATGAGACAAAAGTGCTATATCCCGGAAGAGTATCTGGATGGCAAGCACGATCAGCTGCGCTATCAGATCAATCATTACATGAACCTGGCCCAGGCCATTGCCAACAAACTGGTCCATGAGCTGGTGGACGGCGGCATTGTCGGTGCTCCATTAGGCTATTCCTGCATCTATCCTTTAACATCCAAACCGGAAGATGTCATGGCCGCCCAGAATGCGCAAGCCTTGCGCAACGACTACTATACCGATATCTACTTCAAGGGTCATTACAATAAGGCGGCGCAGATCTATCTGGAAGAACATGGTCTGGCTCCGGTGATTGAAGAAGGCGATATGGAGCTGATTGCCGAAAACACTTCCGATTTTTTGGCGATCAACTATTACGCTTCGGAATGTGCGAAGTGGTGCGAAGATGACGGCAAGACCAGGATTCGCTGGTCGGGTGTCAACCGTTCCGGCAAAAAGGGTGACATCGATGGTTTTGAGACCCATCCGGGTTTCTACCAGATGTGCAAGAATCCGTCCTTAGACACCACCGACTGGGACTGGGCGATCGATCCGATCGGCATGGAGTATCTGCTTCGTGATCTTTACAACCGCTACAACAAGCCTTTGATGATCACCGAGAATGGTTTAGGCGCCTATGATACTTTGACCGATGATAAAAAGGTTCATGACGATTACCGCATCGCTTATCTGCGGGATCATATCGCTGCCTGCAAGCGGGCGATCGATAAGGGTGTGGAACTTTTGGCCTATTGTCCATGGTCAGCCGTCGATCTTTTATCGACTTCCAACGGCGTCAAGAAGCGCTATGGCTTTGTCTATGTCGATCGAAG
This sequence comes from uncultured Bacillota bacterium, assembly GCA_900321955.1. Next base: position 3,730 of record ONXX01000176.1, read on the forward strand.
CGACGATGATCCGAAAAACTGCGAACGCATTCGCAAGGATTCCTTCTACTGGTATCAGAAGGTCATCGCCTCCAAGGGGGCAGACCTTGACTAAGACGGTCTATTTCCATTACGTCCGCCATGGCATGACGTTATTCAACAAATTAGGCAGGATGCAGGGACGCTGTGATTCGCCACTCCTGGAAGAGGGCATCAGGCAGGCTTATGAGGCCAAAGAAGCCTTAAAAGATGTTCCGCTAAGTCATGCCTACTGTTCAAGCAGTGAACGCTGTGTGGATACGGCAGCCATCGTCTTGGAAGGCAGGGATGTGCCGATCACCTACACCAAGAAACTTAAGGAAATGTCCTGGGGCGATTACGAAGGTGCCTTGATCAGTGCCTATCAGGAAGAGATCGACAAGCGAAGATTCGGCAATCGTGACTGGAGCGATGTCGGCGGTGAAAATCCGGCAATGATGAAAAAGCGGATTACAGATGTATTCTCTTGGATTTTTGATCAAAGTGCAGATGGCGATCACATCCTGATCGTCTCCCATGGTGCCTTCTTCATCTGCATGTTGAAGGACATCTTCAAATTCGATCTGGACAGGGTCTTTGCGAAGATGAAAAAGGAGGGAAAAAGCACGCATCCGGTGAAACACGGCTATGCGGCGGACTTTCTCATGCGGGACGGGACTTTCGAGCTTTTAGATTTAAAAAGTATTGATATGACAAAAATATAAAAAAAAGAGCTGCCGCTCTTCCTGTGGTGAAGAATATGGCAGCTCATTTTTTGATTATTTCATCAAAGATAAGAACATTTCCTTGATGTCTTCCACTGTGACCGGACGCGGATTGCCAGGTGTGCAGGCATCCTTTAAGGCGTCAGCGGACAGGGCATCGACATCTTCCATCGGTACGACGTTCTTTAAGGACATCTCGATACCGACATCTTCGCCCAGTTTCTTGACGGCAGCAACTGCAGCAGCTCTGGCTTCTTCCAACGGCATCGTGTAGGCACCTTCTACATCAAAGGCGGCAGCGATGTCTCTGTATTTTTCACCGGTCACCGGCGCGTTGTAAGCCATGACAGTCGGCAATAACGTAGCGCAGGCCTTGCCGTGCGGCATATTGTAGTAAGCGGATAAGGTGTGAGCCATCGAGTGGTCAACGCCCAGACCGACATTGGAGAAGCCCATACCGGCAATGTATTGCGCTAATGCCATCGCTTCTCTGCCGGCAGCTTCGTTCTTGACGGCACCTCTTAAGTTCTTGGCGATCATCTGAATGGCCTTGATGTGGAACATATCGGATAATTCCCAGGCACCGGCAGTGATGTAGCCTTCAATGGCGTGGGTCAAGGCGTCCATACCGGTAGCAGCAGTCAGGCCGGCCGGCATAGAGGCCATCATTTCCGGATCGACAAAGGCGACAACCGGGATGTCATGAACGTCGACACAGACGAATTTTCTCTTGTTTTCCGGGTCGGTGATGACGTAGTTGATGGTGACTTCGGCAGCTGTTCCGGCAGTCGTCGGGACAGCGAGGATCGGCGTACAAGGATTCTTGGTCGCTGCGACTCCTTCCAAAGATCTGACATCCGCAAATTCCGGGTTGGTGTTGATGATGCCGATCGCCTTGGCAGTATCCATGGAAGAACCGCCGCCGATCGCAACGATGCAGTCAGCTCCCGCTTCCGCGAAAGCTTTGACACCGGACTGGACGTTTTCGATGGTTGGGTTGGGCTGGATGTTGGAATACAGTGTATATGCGATGCCTGCTTCATCGAGCAGATCCGTGACTTTGGCGGTAACGCCGAACTTCACCAGATCCGGGTCAGAAGCGACGAATGCCTTTTTGAAGCCGCGGGCTTTGATCTCGGTAACGACTTCCTTTA
>ONXX01000171.1 GCA_900321955.1 uncultured Bacillota bacterium
GCCACGAATGAAGGCCGCGCGATTGGAAGGATTGCCGTATTCGATGATCGCTACTTTTAACTGCGGAGCAAGTTTGCTGAGCTCATAGGCACTGTAGATGCCGCCGGGTCCTGCACCGACAATCGTTACATCATAATTCTTCATTTGCACCATCCCTTTATAACATCAACATTATATATTATATACCGATAGAAAATATTAAATTGACTGACAAATGTTTTATAATAATGCGGTGGAGGTAAAATATTATGTCCAGAATGACAGGAACAGTTTCTAGGGGTATTCGCTGCCCGATCTTTAAAGAAGGAGATGACCTTGCGAAGATCATTCCCGATACGATTATCGAAGCAGGAAAATCCGATGGTTTCACTTTACATGACAGAGATGTCGTTGCGATCACGGAATCCGTCGTCGCAAGGGCTCAGGGAAATTACTGCACGATCGATGATATCGCAGCCGATGTAAAAAACAAGCTCGGCGGCAATGATATCGGCGTCATCTTCCCGATCACTTCACGCAACCGTTTCTCCGTATTGCTGACGGGTATTGCCAAAGGCGCAAAGAAGATCTATCTGATGTTCTCTTACCCTTCCGATGAAGTCGGCAACGCCTTCCTTACCTTGGATGAGCTCGATGAGAAAGGTGTCAATCCGTATTCCGATGTGCTTACGGAAGAGAGATTCCACGAACTGTTCGGTGATCCTGTACATGAGTTCACCGGTGTCAATTACGTTGATTTCTATCGTCAACTGATTGAAGCGACGGGATGTGAATGCGAGATCATCTTTGCCAACCAGGCTAAAGCGATCCTGGACTATACAAAAAATGTCCTGACCTGTGATATTCACACCAGAACCAGAACCAAGAGAATTTTAAAAGCCAAAGGCGCTAATGTCTGCGGTCTCGATGATCTGATGACAGCTCCGATCAACGGCAGCGGCTACAATGAAAAATACGGTCTCCTCGGCTCCAACAAGGCAACAGATGAAAAGGTAAAGCTCTTCCCGCGCGACGCACAGGATCTGGTGGAAAACATCCAGAAGCGCTTCAAGGAACTGACTGGCAAAAACATCGAAGTCATGATCTATGGCGACGGTGCCTTCAAAGATCCACAGGGCAAGATCTGGGAACTGGCTGATCCGGTCGTATCCCCTTTCTTTACAAAAGGTTTGAGAGGCACACCGAACGAAGTCAAGATCAAATACCTCGCTGATAACGATTATTCCGATCTGAAAGGTGAAGAATTAAAAGAAGCCATCCGCGATTCTATCCGCAAAAAAGATTCCGATCTTGTCGGCAAGATGGTTTCCGAAGGTACGACACCGCGTCAGTTAACTGACTTAATCGGTTCCTTATGTGACTTAACTTCCGGTTCCGGTGATAAAGGTACCCCGGTCGTCTTAGTTCAGGGTTACTTCGACAATTACACCAACGACTAAATAACAAAGGCTCATACCATTTGGTACGAGCCTTTCTTTTACCCTAAGATCGCCGCGTCGTTGACGAATTCTTCGCCGCTTGCTTTTTCAAACTTTTCAAGCAGCTTTTCAACGGTCAGCTTCTTTTTCTCTTCTCCCTTGATATCAAGGATGATCTTGCCGTTATTGAGCATCAGGAGTCGATCGCCGTGAATGATCGCATCCTTCATATTGTGCGTGACCATGAAGGTCGTCAGATTGGACTTATGGACGATCTTTTCCGTGACGTCCAGAACTTTAGCCGCTGTCTTTGGATCCAATGCTGCGGTATGTTCATCCAGCAAGAGAAGTTTTGGATCCTGTAAAGTCGCCATGATCAGGGTCAATGCCTGACGCTGGCCGCCAGAGAGAAGTCCCACCTTGGTCGATAAACGATCTTCCAGGCCAAGATCAAACTCCTTTAAAAGCATCTTGAACATCTCGCGTTCTTCATTGTTGATGCCTTGACGAAGTCCTCTTTTCTTGCCGCGTCTGTGTGCCAGTGCGAGATTTTCTTCGATCCACATATCGGCAGCCGTGCCCATCATCGGATCCTGGAAAACACGCCCGATGTATTTTGCCCTCTTGTCTTCCGATAAGCGGGTCACATCGATATCATCGATAAAGATCTTTCCTTCATCCACAAACCAGACACCGGCAATGGCGTTTAAGAGCGTGGATTTGCCGGCACCGTTGGAACCGATGACCGTGACAAATTCACCGTCATTCAAAACCAGATCAACGCCATCCAGCGCGATCTTTTCGTTGATCGTCGAAGGGTTGAAGGTCTTTTTAATATTTTCTATCCGTAACATTATTTGACCCCCTTCTTCAGATTTGGTATGGCCAGTGCCAGCATGACGATAATCGCTGTAGCCAGCTTGAGGTCATTGGAATCGACTCTGAGCCACAATACAACGATCATGATCAGATAGTAGACAATGCCGCCGATGATGACAAAGCTCAGTCTGGTATAGAACTGGCAGCCTTTCGGGAAGATGATCTCACTCAAGACTTCACCGATGATGATCGCCGCCAGACCGATGACGATGGCGCCTCTTCCCATATTGATATCGCTGAAGCCCTGATACTGGCCCATTAAACCGCCGGCTAAAGCAACTAAGCCGTTGCCCAAGGCAAAGCCGATGACTTTCATATTATCGACATTGATGCCCTGTGCCAGAGCCATATGTTCATTGTTGCCGGTTGCACGTATCGCACAGCCCTGCTCGGTACCAAAATACCAGTACATGATGGCGATCAGGGATACCGCAAAGCCCGCACCGACCAGTAAGGCCATCGGGATGTTGCGCATCGAGATAAAGACATTATTCTTGGAAGGATTACATGAAACATTGGCGACCATGCCCATGATATGCAGGTTGATCGAATACAAGCCAAACTGTACCAATATACCCGATAAGATTGCCGGGATCTTGAGCTTTGTGTGAATCAGTCCTGTAATCGTGCCGACCAGAAGACCGGCCAGGAAG
>ONXX01000173.1 GCA_900321955.1 uncultured Bacillota bacterium
ACTGCAGAAAGAGGTGTCTATGAAGTATGTCATCGTTGGTAAGAACATGGAGGTGTCGTCTTCTCTTGAAAAGGCCGTCATGGACAAAGAAGGGGAACGTGCTTTAGCCAGGATTGACAAGGATGACTATGTGATCCTTCTGGACCTGCATGGGAAATCGATCGATTCTCTATCGCTGGCAAACAAGATCGATTCCTTGTTTACAAATCATCCCAAAATCTGCTTTGTGATCGGCGGTTCTTTGGGTTTAAGCGAGAAGCTGATTGAAAGGGCAAACGAAAGGATGAAGCTCTCCGATCTGACTTTTTTGCATCAGATGACCCGATTGATTCTGCTGGAACAGATCTATCGAAGCTTCAAGATCCTCAATCACGAGACCTATCATAAATAAGCGAAAGCTTATTTTTTTAATCCTCTATGACACTTTGTCGGGCACTTAAAATTCGGAAAAAAAAAGTCACTCGTAAATCTTGAATATAAGCGCTTACAATTCTATAATAAGTTCATAAGGATTCTTAGATCCTTGGAAGAAATGGAGGGAAGGTCATGAAAGAAATCAAGGTATTGGTTGTTGACCCTGTAGGTTTGCATGCTCGTCCTGCTACAGTTGCTGTAAACGCTGCAAGTAAATTCAAATGTGATGTGAAGGTTTCATTCAAGGAGAGATCCGTCAATATGAAATCGATCATGGGAGTTATGTCATTAGGCATCCCTACTCAGTCAGAGATCACAATTACTTGTGAAGGTGAAGATGAAGATGCAGCAATCGCAGCAATCGAAGACATCTTAAGAACACAGAAAGTAATTGAGTAAAACAACAAAAGGGAAGAGAATTCTTCCCTTATTTTAACTTGGAAGGAAAAAATAATGGATTACAGAGAAAAATATCAACAATGGCTGAATCATCCGAATCTCGTTGAAGAAGTTAAGAAACAGCTTCGTGAGATGACTGATCAGCAGATCAAGGACGCTTTCTATACGGATGTTGCCTTCGGTACGGCCGGCATGAGAGGCTTGATGGGTTATGGTCCTAACCGCCTCAACATCTACACGATCCGCAAGGCGACCCAGGGCTTTGCCAACTATCTCAACCACAATAACAAGCATTCTGTAGCGATCGCTTATGACAACCGTTACAATTCCAAGGATTTTGCTTTTGATTGTGCGAAACTGCTCGCCAGCAACGGCATTGAAGTCTACATCTTCGATTCCTTGAGACCGACACCGGAATTATCGTATACGGTACGTTATTTCAAGTGCGACGGCGGTATCATGATCACCGCTTCTCATAACCCGAAAGAATACAACGGCTACAAGCTCTATGATGAGACCGGCTGTCAGCTGATCCCGGAAATCGCCGAACAGGTCATTGCTGAAATTTCAAAGCTTGGCGATATGCTCGGTATCAAACCGGCAGAGGATTACGACGAAAGCCTGATCCATGTCGTCAACAAGGAAGTTGATGATGCTTACTATGCCGACTGTCTTTCGATTCAGCTAAGAAAAGGCGTCGACAAGAACTTCAAGATCGCTTTCTCACCGGAACATGGTGCTTCCTATCATCCGGTTATGGATACCTTGAAGATGGCCGGCTACGATGTCGTCGAAGTCGCTTCCCAATCTGTACCGGATCCGGCATTCGGTGCCACCAAGACACCAAACCCGGAAGAACCAGGTGCTTATGAAGAAGTTCTGAAACTTGCAAAAGAGATCGATGCCAAGTTATTGCTGGTATGTGACCCGGATGGTGACAGAATGGGTGTTGGCATCAAACAGGGTGATGAATACATCGTCTTAAACGGCAACCAGACCGGTGCGTTGTTATTGGAATACATCTTATCCACGCACGAGGATCTTGGCATCAAGGTCGAAAATCCTTGCATGTTCAATACGGTCGTCACTTCCGATATCGGTGAAGCAATTGCCAGATACCATGGCTGCGACAATGAGAGAACACTGACCGGCTTCAAGTACATCGGCAATAAGGTCAGACAGTACGAAAAGAGCCACGAAAAGAATTATGTCTTCGGTTATGAAGAGTCCTACGGCTCTTTGATCAAACCGTTTGTCAGAGATAAGGATGCGACGCAGGCTTGTCTGATGCTGGCTGAAGCATGCGCTTATTATCTTGGTCAGGGCAAGACTTTGATGGATGTCATGAACGAAGCCTACGAAAAGGTCGGCTACTACTATGACACGCAGTTCTCGATCATGCTGCCGGGTGCCGATGGTGCCGTCAAGCTGCAGGAGATCATGACCAATATCCGTAACAATCCATTACAGGTTCCGGGCTTCAAGACCCTCAAGATCGAGGATTACAAGCTTCAGAAAGTCTACGAAGGCGATAAAGTCGAAGATTTCAAACTCCATGACGTATCAGATGTATTAAAATATTATCTGGAAGATGGTTCCTTCATTGCGATCAGACCAAGTGGTACTGAGCCGAAATGCAAGTGCTATCTCTCTGTAAAGGATACGAGTATGGAGAAAGCCAAGGAGAAATGCGAAGGCTTTATCACATACGTCAGATCGATGATGCAATGAGTTCGGAGATAAACGAAGTAAAAGAAAAAGCATTAAAGGAAGGCGTGCCCATCATCAAGGATGAAGGGCTTGCCTTTCTTTTAAATTATATTGAGGAGCACAAGTGTAAACAGATCCTGGAATTAGGAACGGCGGTGGGCTATTCGGCCATGCATATGGCGAGATTGTCGAAGGACATCCACATCGATACGATCGAAAAGGATGAAGCGATGTATCAGCAAGCCATAAAGAACATCGATGAGGCAGGGCTAAGCGATCAGATCAAAGTCTACTTCATGCCGATCGAAGAATTTGATACGGATCAGATGTATGACCTGATCTTTGTCGATGCCGCCAAGGCCCAGTATGGAAAATACATGGAGAAGTTCCTCAGGAATCTCAAAGAAGACGGAGCCATGGTTTGATTTATGATGTGGAAAATATCGCTTCGAGAAACCTCAGAAACCTCGTGAAAAAGATCGTGAAATTCAGAGAATTGGTGCATAATGATACGCGTTTTGATATAATGGAATTTGATAATATCGGGGATGGAATATTCGTTCTGACCAGGAGGAAAAGTGAAACCTAAAAACGTTATGTTGCTGGGTTTTGTCAATAAGGCAGCCGATTACCTCAACAAACATCTGGGGGAGGATCTCGGTACCTCATTGACAGAACTGAAAAATATCGATCTGGAAAAGCTTAAGAAGGAACTCGAAGAAGAGCTCAAAGGGAAACTGGATCCGCTTGCTTCGCCAATACAAACCCTGATGGATGCAGGCGGCGAAGTCTTCGACAAGTTCATCACGACGGAAAAGAAAGACGATAACCTGTTAAATGACTTTGACAGGATTTTTGACGTTGATCTGGATGATGAAAAACCTGTAGAGAAGAAAGATGAGATCCAGGACCTCTTATCCTACTATGACCTGGCCGGTGAATTTGACATCGATGAGGACGCCTTGGATGAAGATGAAAAAGACGACAAGGCACTCAGCTACGACGAGGTCATTCCGGAAGAAGAAGAGAAACCGATCCCTGATGAAGTCCTGGCGGAAAAATCCATCTTTGAAGCGACTGATAACGAGGACGAACTTCCTTATGAACTCAATGAGGAAGAAAAGAAGATGCTGGAGACTATTTCCCAGAATGTCAACCGCAAACCGGAGAAGCGCAGCGAAGCTTCTTTGAGCGGTGCCAATAAGGAACTGGATACCATCTTCTCGGAACTGGTCGAAGCGGAAGATGACAAAGAGGATGTGAAAAAAGAAGAGATCGAGGAAGTCAAACAGCCGACGATCAACCGCATCCAGGAGCTTTCCCTTGCCGAAATTCCGGAAGAGGAGAGAAAGAAGTTCATCGAAAATCCTCTGGTTGATGTTTCCATTGCTGAAAAGGAGCAAGAAGAGGAAAAGGAAGCCGAACCGGAACCTGAACCGGTCTATCCGGAACAGGTCGACAAAGACGATATTATCAAGCTGATGAAAGACATCCAGCCGATGAGCGATGTCTACTATAACAAGATCGAAAACTTCATCGATCAGCAGGAAAAACAGAAGAGTGAACCTGTTGAGGCGAAGAAAGAAGAAGTCAGGGAAGAAAAGAAGGAAGACTCTTATATTTCTTCTTTGATCGATGATCTGAAAAACAAGATGGACAAGGAAGAAGACCTCAAGAAGAAACAGGAAGAGGAATTCAAGGAAGTCTATGACAAGATCCATGCGGCTTATCCTTATCTGTCCAACGGCTTCATCCGCAGCGTCTACGACTTAAAAGAGACGATCGCCAGAGAATATCCGCTCAATGAAAAGATCATCATCTTACACCGTACTTCCTTCAATAACGTTGAAAACTTAAGGCAATACGTTGAGATTACCCTGAAACACGGTTATATGATCAACGCCGATGAAAAGAAGATGATCGTTGATGCCTTCCGCCAGCACATCAATACGGACGGCAAGATCATCACTTCGATCTTTGAGGTGGCCAACCAGTCCGCGCTGCTAAGCGGTGAATACGAAGGCTACCGCGTACTGTTTGAAGACGATCTTTAAAGA
>ONXX01000200.1 GCA_900321955.1 uncultured Bacillota bacterium
CTTTGTATCATTGACCAGAAAGGCTTTCGCAAAGCCTTCCCCGGTATAGACCTTCGCATTATAGAACAATGTTTTCATAGAGAGCTTCTCCTTATTTAATATAATCATACATGAAAAATGTAATGAAAATATTTTCACAAATTGTAAAATGATTACATTTTTGTTGACAATGTATTTTCATTTGGATTAATATAAAAAATGTTATAAGGAGAACTTTTTATGAAAAAATTATTATCTTTACTGATGATAATGTTACTTCTGGTCGGCTGTTCCGGCGGCAATAACGGCGGCGGCGATGCTGCTCCGGCTGACGGCGGTTCCGATGCAGCTACAGTTGTAACATTGCAGGCTCCGACTCCGTTGATCTCCATGGATCCGGTTGTCGTAACTGATGGTACGTCTTTCTCTGCTTTGACCATGTGCTTCTCCGGTCTGATGTCTCTGGATGCCGACGGCAATCCGGTTCCGGATGCAGCGGAATCCTTTACGGTTTCCGATGACGGCACACTCTACACCTTCAAACTTCGTGACGGTGCAGTCTGGTCAAACGGCGATCCGGTCACTGCCAACGACTTCGTCTATGCCTGGGACAGAATGCGTTCTGAAGAATCTGCAGCAGACTATGCCTTCCTTTGGGATATCTGTGCTGTTGAATCCTACAAAGCGGTTGATGATCTGACTTTTGAAGTCAAATTATCTTCACCTTCCGGTTTCTTCCTTGGTCTGACGGCCTTCCCTTCGATGTTCCCGATCAACGCTAAGGTTGCTCAGGAAAAGGGTGATCAGTATGCATTATCCACCGGCGATATGGTCTACAACGGACCGTACACGATGACCGGCTGGACTGCCGGCTATTCCTTCGAATTCGAACAGAATCCGACGTATTGGGATGCAGCAAACTTTGATGCAAACTATGCTAAGAAAGTCATCTTCCGTGAGATCACAGATACGCAGACGGCTTTGATGGAATACGAACAGGGCAACCTCGATACTGTTTCCCTCTCCGGCGAACAGGTCGATGCCAACTCTTCCGCTCCGGGCTTTGTCAACAGACTTGCCGGTTACATGTACTACCTTGCGATCAACCAGGGTAACAACCACCACAATCGTACAGGTGCAGCGGATCTGTCCAATGCCAATATCCGTAAGGCGATCTCCTTCGCGATCGACCGTGAAGAAATTGCCAGAGTCCTCAACGATGGTTCTGTCGCTGCCGGCGGTATCGTTCCGATTGATTTAGCTGCCAACCCGGCAACGGGTGCTGACTTCCGTGAGGATCAGGGTTACATCGTTTCTTACGATGAAGCAAAGGCGAAAGAATTCTATGAGAAGGGCGTTGCAGAGCTCGGTCATGATGTCACATTCGAACTCTTATACGGTTCTGATGAAGGTGATTCCATCATCAAGGCTGCTGAGCAGATCCAGTCTTATCTCGAGGCTGTCGGCTTCACAGTCAATCTGAATCCGAAACCGAAGAAAGAACGTCTCAATCTGGCCGGCACAGAGGATGATCATGACTTCGATGTCATGCTGACCCGTTGGGGTCCGGACTATGCCGATCCGCAGACGTACATGGATCTGTTCTTAACGGAATCCGTTGACTACAATGACGGCGGTTACAGCTCAGAAGTCTATGACTCTTTAGTTCATGATGCTGAATTCGGTGCAGGTGTATCGGATGCAAATATGAGATGGAGTCTCTTCCTTGAAGCAGAAAAACAGCTGATCGTTGAAGATGCGGGTGTCGTTCCTGTATTCCAGGCCGGCGGTGCCATGATCATCAATCCGAGGATCGAAGGTATCGAGTTCCACTCTGCAGCTGTCGACAGCTACCGTCATATCGTAGTCAAGTAATCTTCAGCTGATACAAAGCAATCTTAATAGAGCGATTAAGGCAGCTTGATCGCTCTATTTGTATTTTGAAAGGGGAAAGAAATGAAAAAAAACTTTCGGAAGCGCAGATCGCCATGTTATATGCCAAATACGGATTGGATAAGCCGTTGCTGGTGAGATTCTTCCTGTATCTGAAAAACATGCTGAGCGGTGATCTGGGCGTCTCCTATGCCATCAACAAGAACTTCCCGATTTCCGAAATGATCAAGGGCCGTTTAGGCATCTCACTGGCAGTTGGTGCCATGGCGATGATCTTCGGCACGATCATGGGACTGATCCTGGGTATCGTGGCAGCACTCAATCACAACACCTGGATCGATAACCTCTGTTCGGTGATCTCGGTCATCGGCGTCAGCGTGCCTTCCTATGTCTGTGCATTGCTTCTTTGTTACTACGTGGCATATAAGCTGAAGCTTTTGCCGATCCTATACAATCAGACGATGCCGTTCAAGTCACTGATCCTGCCGGCCCTGGCTCTGTCGGTTTCGCCGACAGCCAATGTGGCCCGTTTCACCAGATCGGAAATGATCGATGTCTTAAACTCCGACTACATCCTTTTAGTCCAGTCCAAGGGTGTCAAACAGTACCGCATGATCATCCGTCATGCCTTAAGAAACACCCTGATCCCGATCATCACCGTTACCGGACCTTTATTGGTCAACCTTTTGACCGGTTCTTCGGTTATCGAGAGGATCTTCGGTATCCCGGGCATCGGTTTGCTGATGATCTCCGGTATCCAGCAGAATGACTACAACGTCACGCTGGCCTGTTCCTTCATCTACTCGGTGATGTATATCGCCGTGATGCTGGTGGTGGACATTCTTTACGGCGTCATCGATCCGCGTATCCGCGTTTCCAAGGAGGGTTAAAATGAGCGAAATTAAGAATCACGAATTTCATGATGATGATTTTGAATTTGCCCATGCGGAAGGCGAAAAGCTGATCGATAAGACCTATAAGTCCACTTCCTACTGGAAAGATGTATGGGGCAACTTCTCCAAAAACAAGGGCGCTCTGATCGGTGCGGTCATCATCTGCATCATCATCCTGTTTGCCCTGATCGGTCCTTCCTTGAATGAACATACCTACAAGTCGATCAACCACGGCCATGAGTATCTGGTTCCCCGTATTCCGGGTTTGGAAAAGATCGGCATTGCCAACGGTTACTACAAGGGAGCTGACCAGTATGCGCAAAAAGGCGCCAAAGATGTCTATTACTGGTTCGGTACCGATACGCAGGGAAGAGATATCTTCACCCGTGTCTGGTCCGGTACCCAGGTTTCCCTGGTCATTGCCTTTGCGGCCGTTCTGGTCGATATCTTCATCGGCATGGTTTACGGTCTGGTCTCCGGTTTTATCGGCGGCCGGGTCGATATCTATATGCAGCGTTTTGCCGAGATCTTAAACGGTATTCCGACGCTGGTCGTCGTTACCCTTTTGGGTCTGGTATTAAAACCGGGCATTTCTTCCATCATCTTCTCGCTTGTTCTGACGGGCTGGATCGGCATGGAGCGTATTGCCCGTGCCCAGGTATTAAAGGTCAAGGAACAGGAATACATCCTGGCTTCCACGACACTGGGTGCTTCCAAATTCCGTCTGATCTTTTCGGAAGTGCTTCCGAACATTTTCGGACAGGTCATCATCACCTCAATGTTCTCCATTCCAAGTGCCATCTTCCTTGAGGCCTATCTGTCCTTCTTAGGACTGGGTGTTCCGGCACCTTTGGCTTCTTTGGGTTCTTTGGTTTCCGATGGCTACAAATCGATGACGACCTTTCCGCACATCCTGATCATCCCGGTCGTTGTATTGGGTGTCCTGATGCTTTGTTTCAACCTGTTTGCCGATGGCCTGCGTGATGCCTTCGACCCGAAGATGCTGAATAAGTAAGGGGTGAAAGAGTATGGCAAAATTCAAAAGAGATAAAAACGAAAGAGTTCTTTCGATCAGAGATCTGAACATATCTTTCAAGACCAATTTCGGTGTCGTCAAAGCGATCCGCGGTGTCCGTCTTGACCTTTTCCAGGGTGAGACTCTGGCCATCGTCGGTGAGTCCGGTTCGGGAAAATCGGTCACCGTCAAGACGATGATGGGTATTCTGGATTCCAACGGCAGCATCGATTCAGGTTCCATCAATTACCGTTGCATCGATAAGGACGGCAATGCCAGAGAATTCGATCTGGCCAAGATGTCACAGAGAGATATCCGTTATCAGCTCTGCGGCAAGCATATCGCCATGGTCTTCCAGGATCCGATGACTTCTCTGGATCCGACGATGCCGATCGGCAAGCAGATCATGGAACCGATGATCGAACACAATTACGCCGGC
>ONXX01000179.1 GCA_900321955.1 uncultured Bacillota bacterium
TTATACCAATGAAGAGCTTGCTTCGATCGTCCGCCGGACTTCCAAAGTCTTCGGTGCGCAAATCGACGAGGAAGCTGTCGCTGAGATTGCGATGCGTTCCAGAGGAACACCGCGAATCGCCAACCGTCTGTTCAGAAGGGTACGCGATTTTGCCCAGGTCAGGAATAACGGTGTCATCGATCTTGCGATCGCCAAAGAGGCTTTGGAAAAACTGAAAGTCGATTCCCTTGGTTTGGATGACGTCGATATCCGCTATCTGCGCGGCATCATTGAGCGTTTCAGAGGCGGTCCGGTCGGCGTGGAAGCCATTGCTTCAGCGATCGGCGAAGAGGCGATCACTCTGGAAGACGTCAATGAACCGTATCTTCTTCAGATCGGCTTCATCAACCGTACAGCCAGAGGCCGTATGGTAACGGAAAAGGCTTACCGCCATCTGAATATCGATTTTGAACAAAAACTGTTTTAAGGACCCTTTTCAAAGGGTCTTTCATCCTTTAGATACGAATGAATGTCTGTATTCAACATGAGAGGTCACTATGACGAATTACAACGAATGTCTCCTTTGCAATAACGCAGCCTGTACCAGAGCCTGCGGTGTAAAGGATCCCGCAAAGATCCTGCGCAGTCTGCATTTTGAAAACTACAACGTAGTCAGAAATAACCTTGATGAAAGCAACAGCTGTCTTGACTGCGATCAGCGTTGCGTGGATGCCTGCCCGGAAAAGATCGATATTCCATCGGTATTCTCAAGCCTGTACGAACATCCGCTTGAAGAAAAAACGAAGATCGATCGCGATATTTTGAAATGCGACTTCTGCGGCATTCCACTGGAGAATCCTTTCCTTTTGTCTTCTTCCGTCGTTGCCTCTACTTATGATATGTGCGCGAGGGCATTTGATGCCGGCTGGGCCGGTGCAGCGTTCAAGACCATCTGTCTGATGGACATCGTTGAAGCTTCACCGCGTTTTTCGGCAATCAAAGGCGACAACAATCGCATCATCGGTTTTAAGAATATTGAACAGCTTTCCGATCATTCCTTAAGCGAGAATCTCAAGATCTTTAAACAGCTCAAGAAAGACTATCCGAATAAGCTTCTTCTGGTTTCGATCATGGGAAGAAATGATGAAGAATGGGCCTATCTGGCCAAGCTGATGGAAGAGAACTGTGCCGATGCTCTGGAACTCAATTTCTCCTGCCCGAACATGACGGAAGACAATACCGGAAGCGATGTCGGCCAGATTCCGGAACTGGTGGAACACTACTGCAGAATTGTTAAACAGAGCACAAAACTGCCGTTTATTGCCAAACTGACGCCAAACGTCACGCACATCGAAGAAAGTGCGGAGGCAGCCATTCGCGGCGGTGCTGACGGTGTGGCGGCGATCAATACCATCAAGAGCCTGATCGAAGTCGATATCAATCCATATGATGGATCGTTCTATTCTTCGATCGGCGGTTATTCCGGCAAGGCAGTCAAGCCGATCGCCTTGCGTTTCATTGCCGAACTGGCCAAGGATAAAGATCTGAAAGATCATCACATCTCAGCGATGGGTGGCATTGAGAACTGGGTCGATGCCTTGGAATTTATTGCCTTGGGTGCCGATACGGTCCAGGTTACGACAGCAGTCATGCAGTTTGGCTACCGTATTGTCGAAGATCTGATTGATGGAGCAGCTTATTATCTGAACGCAAACGGTTTTTCTTCGATCGAAGATCTGAAGGGTACGGCTGTTCCTAACGTGGTTCCGACCGAGGAACTGGATCGCTCCTTCGTCATCTATCCTCGTTTCGACAGGAATAAGTGTGTGGGCTGTCAGAGGTGTTATGTCTCCTGCATGGATGGCGGTCATCAGGCAATTTCCATCAGAGACGGAAAACCTGTCTTGGATCCGAAAAAGTGTGTCGGCTGTCATCTGTGTATTCTGGTTTGCCCGAAACAGGCAGTCGTTTCTTCACAGATCAGGGTTCCCAAAAAACAGGGATAAAAGCTAAAAATAAGTGTTGTCAATCAATCGTGAAAAAAGATTGAATTTTAAATATTGTTTATGTTAGAATGATTAAGCGTAAATGGAGGTAAGTACAAATGCCAAGAGAGTTCGTCACTTTCAAATGTACCGAGTGTGGTGAAGAAACTTACTACGGTTCTAGAAATAAGAAGAAACATCCTGAAAAGATGGAAATCAAAAAGTTCTGCCCTAAGTGCAACAAGATGACTACCCATAAGGAGAAGAAATAGGCGTTTGCCTATTTTTTGTTAGCATGGAAATCGAAACCTATGTGATGGGTCCGATTGCGACCAACACCTACCTGCTCAGCGAAGGGAATGATGTCATCGTCATCGATCCGGCATCCAAACCGGAAAAGATGATCGAAAAGATCAACGGTCGCAATTTGCTGGCGGTCTTACTGACACATGGCCATTTCGACCACATCAAAGCCTGTGACGGTCTCTTTGAAAAATACGGCTGTCCCATCTACCTGCACAAGGATGATGAAGAGCTGGCCAGAGACAAGTATTCGGGTGCGGATTTCGGATTGGTATCCTATATCAGCTGTCCGATCGAAGAACTGAAGGAAGGGAAGATGAAGATCGGCCCCTTCGAATTTGAAGTGATCTTCACGCCCGGCCACACGCCCGGTTCGGTGATCTTTGTCTTTGATCATCACATCTTCACCGGCGATACGCTGTTTGCCGGTTCGGTCGGACGCACTGATCTGAAAGGCGGCGATGGAAGAATGCTGAAGGAATCACTGAAGGTCTTCAAGAGCTTCAACGGTGAATACTTCATCCTTCCCGGTCATGACGATCCTTCCACCTTATCCTTTGAATTAGCCAATAACTG
>ONXX01000183.1 GCA_900321955.1 uncultured Bacillota bacterium
CGATCACAAAGTGGGAGACACCGCCGATCAAGGCAGTGAAGGCCATGATGAAGACGCTTGTCCCCACCGCCAGATGCATGTCATAACCTAGAGCGATCGTTAATATCAACAGCAGCATCACCCCGCCGCCGGCACCGATAAAGCCGCAGGTAAAACCGACAAGGATGCCACCGAAGATCGAACGAAGCAGATGTCTGCTGCCGCTCATCTTTGGCTTTTCCTCTTCCTTCTCTTTCATTAAAAGAAAGCGAAGGCCGACCAGTATCAGACCGATCTGCGCCAGATTGCCAACCGCCCGATCGGGAAACAAGGAGGCAGCATAGCTGCCCGCAACGCTTGCCGTTAAGACGCTGATCAAAAGCGGCAGCGCATCTTTGATATCCAGATTTCCGTTTTGATAGTACTGCCTGGCCGATGCCGCCGAAGCTAAGACATCACTGATCAGACCGATGCCCACCGCCTGATAGACGGGAATGCCCAAAAAGCCCGAGAGGACCGGTCCGATGACGGCAGCAGCACTCATGCCGGCAAAACCGGTACCGATACCGGCTGCCAGGGAAGCCAGAAAACAGATAAACAACTTAAAAAACATAATACTGCAAACTACTTTTATACTTAAAACTTAAATTATTCCTTACTTGGTAAACCAAATTCCGCCGGCTGGAAACGCGGCGAGACGTTTTCCTTGGTGGCAATGACTGCCGAAGCAAGTCTGGTGCCGATGCTGCAGGATTCCCGCAGGCTCTTGCCATAGGTCAGACCGACGGCGATACCGGCAAAGAAGGAGTCACCTGCACCGGTCGTATCGATGACATCGACTTTCTGCGGCGGGCAGAAGCCGTAGTCACCGTTCTTGTCGGCATAGATGGCACCCCTGTCGCCTAAAGTCACGACGATCTTTTCGATGTCGGCGTTGGCGATATTGTGAACCAGTCTCTTCTGTAAGAGGTCGATATCGACGCCGTCGTAGTCTTCCGAGAAAAGAAGGCTGGCTTCCTGGTCATTGCAGACGACACAGGAAACTCGGGAAATCAGATCCCTTCTTTCCATGGCGATCGACATATTGGAGACGACCGCAAAGATCTGTTTATGATATTTTTCCGCCAGATCGAAGATCTGTTTCAGAAGGTCGGCTTCCATATCGATCTCGACAACCACCGAATCGGAATTGGAGATGATCTCATCACCGTATTTATCGATGACCTCTTTGATCGGGGAAAGATCCGGACGCTTGGAAATGGAAGCGACGACATCGCCGTTGTTGTCAAAGATCGCCAACCAGGTACCTAAGCCATCCGGGGTGCGGACGATGTAGTCGGTATTGACCTTGTGACGTTTCAGTTTTTCAATGACATCGTTGCCGATGCCGGTATCATCGACCACGCTGACGTAGGTCGGACGCAATTCCAGATTGGCAATATCTTCTGCCACATTGCGGCTGACACCGCCGTGGACCTGAACGACGCGGCCGACATTGCGGCCGGAAGGAATATACTGGTCGATCGGATAACCCTTGATATCGACAAATACTGCACCAAACACCGTGATTGACATAGATGTTTCTCCTTTAATTGAATCTATTTTATACTATTTTCCCCTCTAGTTTTTAATGACTTAACAGGTCAATGATTTCATCCAGTGTTTTCACGAAACGAATGTCCTTGAGCCTCTCTTTACTGGAAAGACCCAGATCGATCATTTTCTTGAGCTGTATGCGTAATCCTTCATAGTAATCATTCAGATCAAAGAGGATGCAGGGTGCTGAAAGATGGCGCAAGGCGCATTTAGCCATGACCTCACTGATCTCCTCCAGAGTTCCTGTCCCGCCGGGAAAGGCAATGAAGGCGTCGCCCAGTTCGATCATCTTGTTTTTGCGCTCACTCATCGTTTGCGTGACATAGAGTTCATCGACATCGTCGTTGACAAAACCGGCGTCGATGAAAAACTGCGGTTCCACGCCAATCACCCTGGCGCCGTTATTCTTGGCGCTTTTTGCCAGAACGCCCATCAGGCCGTTTTGCGAACCGCCATAGACCAGGGTGTGGCCGGCCTGGCCGATATAGGCACCGAGTTTTTCTGCTTCGCTTTGTAGACATGGGTCATTGCCAAAGGCCGCTCCCAGATAAACCGTAATATTCATTCTTCCTCCTGAAAGAAAAACAGCCGCAGCTGTTTACTTGACAAAATAGGCCGTCGCAATCGCGCCGGGACCCGCATAGGTACCGACCGTTGCACCGACATAGGAAACTTCGACGTCGGTCTTGCCGTCGTAGAGATCGCCGTTTTCGGCAATGAAGGTCTCGATGTTTTCCCGATCGCTGCCGGAGTAGGCAAAGGCGTATGGCATTGAAAGATCGATCTGTTCGCTTTCAATGTAGTCGCGCATGGCCTTGATACCCTTCTTCATGCCTCTGGCTTTGCCCAAAACTTCCACGCTGCCGTCTTTGATGGTGATCATCGGCTTGATCGCCAATAATTCACCGACAAAAGCGGAGGCCGAAGAAAGACGGCCGCCCTTGCGCAGATTTTCCAGGGTGGCAAAGACCGCGATGATCCGCACCTTCTTTAAGGCTTCGTTCAGACTCTCAACGATTTCATCCGCATTTTTCCCTTCGTCCGCTAAACGCTTGGCATACTCAACTAAAACTCTCAAGCTGATGCAGAAATGTCGGCTGTCAAAGACCTTGACCTTGCCGTCAAATTCCTGCGCCGCCAGCATGGCACTCTGCATGGAGCCGGAAACACCGGAGGAGATCGAAAGATAGACCGCCTCACTGCCGTC
>ONXX01000184.1 GCA_900321955.1 uncultured Bacillota bacterium
CACATATTCCACCAGGCTGTCGATGTCCTTCATAAGGCAGAGCCGTTGATGACGGAGATCGTCAATAAATACGTCAAGAATGGTTTACTCAATCCGAAGTCTTTGCAGGTCAATCCGAACATCCTGACTTATCAGGTGCCAGGCGGCATGTTGTCCAACATGATCAAACAATTGACCGACCAGGGTGCCATGGACAAGTACGAGGAAGTCTTAAGGGAGATTCCGAAGGTCAGAAAGGACTTGGGTTATCCGCCGCTTGTCACACCGATGTCACAGATGGTGGGTACGCAGGCTGTCTTGAATGTCTTGAACGGAGAGCGCTACAAGATGTGTGCCAAGGAGATCAAAGATTACCTCCATGGCAGGTACGGCGCTTCGCCGGCCGAAGTCGATCCGGAAGTACGCAAGAAGATCATTGGCGATGATGAGGTCATCACCTGCCGTCCGGCGGATCTTCTGGAACCGGAATTTGAAAAGCTCAAGGAACAGTACAAGGACATTGCCAGAAGCGATGAAGACGTCTTGTCTTTAGCGCTGTTTGAAAATGTTGCCGTCGGTTTCTTGAAGAAGAAATACGCGGTATAAGAGGTGAATGATGGAAAACGCCAATTTATCGGGCATCATTGCCATATTCGTCTATCTGTGTCTCTTCATTCTGCTTTCAAAACTGAGAAAGAAAAAAGTGGTTGAGGTAGAAGAAACAGTTAGCGAAGATAAAGAAATCGCAAGAAGTGTCACACCTCTGGATCCAAACGATGAGGATGCGCTGATCGCAAGCTTGATTGCCGCGATTGAATGCCGCAACGAATATCATCGCAATGTGCAGATTGTAAGTGTGAGGGAGATTGGATAATGAAAGTATACAAAGTAAAAGTAAACGGCAAGGTCTATGAAGTTGAGGTCGAGACTGTTGATGAGGTTAAGGGTTCAATTGCAACTCCGGTTGAAACAAAAGCAGAACCGGCTGTTGTCAGCCAGGGTTCTAACGAGATCTTAGCGCCGATTGCCGGTAAGGTCTTATCGTTCAAGGTCAATGTCGGCGATACCGTCAAAAAAGGACAGACGGTTGCCGTTATTGAGGCCATGAAGCTGGAAAACGAAATTCAGTCTGCATTCGACGGCAAGGTCAAACAGATCGTCGTCAATGTCGGTGCTGATGTTCGTAACAAAGACGTTTTGATCGTCTTAGAGTAATTCAGCTACCCACGGATAAATCCGTGGGATTGTGAAAGCAATCCCATAGCTGAATAGCCTAAGCCTTGAAACAAAGACTACGTTATCCGGGAATATATAGGTACCAGCGGGCGTTATACCTAACTCACTGCTCTACGGCATGCGGCTAAACAGTTCTGATGGGTAGGAACAGTGCTGCATGTGAAAACCCCCTATAACATTGGCGAAGGTATTCTACGGTCACATAGCACCGGCTTACAGCATAAAGCTATGTAGAAAGGAACAGCATGTTGACATATGTACTAAACAAAGACGGACAGCCGCTTATGCCGACAGGGCGTTCCGGCAAAATGAGAAGGCTTCTCAGAGATAAGAAAGCCAAAGTAATAAGACGCTGTCCGTTCACCATACAACTGCTGTATGAGCCTGAAACAGCTGTTGTACAAGACATCACGCTTGGCGTTGATGCCGGTTCCTTGGCGTTGATGCCGGTTCTAAGTACATCGGCTTATCCGCAACAACGGAAGACAGAGTGCTTTACGAATCTGAAGTTGAGCTTCGCAACGACATCGTTGAGCTCATCTCCACAAGAAGGGAGGCGCGTCATGCAAGAAGAAACCGCAAAACAAGGTACAGAGCACCTCGCTTTGACAACAGAACTTCTTCTAAGAAAGAAGACTGGTTAGCTCCATCAATCAGACAGAAGATACATAGTCATCTTAAAGTGATTGCGGATGTTCATGAGATCCTTCCTGTTTCAAAAGTGATCATTGAAGTGGCTTCCTTTGATACGCAGCTGCTTAAGGCTGCCGAAGAAGGAAGACCGCTTCCACAGGGCACAGACTATCAATTCGGTGAACAGCTCGGCTTTTACAACACAAGGGAGTATGTGCTGTTTAGAGACAATCATACCTGTCAGTGCTGCAAAGGCAAATCAAAAGACAAAGTTTTGAACGTACATCACATCGAATCGAAGAAAGTTGGGGGTAATGCACCGAATAATTTGATTACATTATGTGAGACCTGCCACACAGGCTATCACAAAGGAGTAGTCAAGTTTCCTTCTTCGATCAGAAGAGGCATGAAGTTCAACGATGCTTCCTTTATGGGCATCATGCGCTGGCCAGTCTATAGCCGTCTGAAAGAGATATATCCAAGCGTGGAACTGACTTATGGTTACAAGACCAAAAATATGCGCATTGAAAATCAGTTGCCTAAAGAACATTACATCGATGCTAGATGTATCAGTGGTAATCCTAAAGCTAAAAGTGACGGTATTGTCTACTATCAGAAGAAAGTGCGCTGTCATAACCGGCAGATCCATAAATTCAAGGTAAACAAGGATGGTTTGAGAAAACTCAACCAGGCACCTTACCTTGTAAAGGGATTTCGTCTTTGGGACAAGGTGCTCTACAACTCAGAGGAGTGTTTTGTGCAAGGCAGAAGATCATCGGGTTTCTTTCAGCTTAAAAAGCTGGATGGAACAATGATCTCAGCTTCTGCATCTTGCAAGAAACTAAGCCTTGTCGAAACAGGAAAACATTTTATTACAGAAAGGAAGAGAGCAATTCCTCCCACAGTTGAAGAATGTGGGTTCTCTTGCCTATAATTTATGAAAGAACTTTTCTTTGAAACGATCGATTCCACCAATACTTTTTTAAAGAAACATTACGAAGAATACGAAGACATGACCTTTGTCGGTGCTGCTTACCAGAGCGCCGGAAGGGGAAGAAGTGAACGCCAATGGCTTTCTCTTAAGGGTCAGAATCTGATGTTTTCCCTTCTGATCAAAGATCAGGACGTGATGAAGGAATTTAAAGCCTTATCCGTCATAGCAGCGTATTCTGTCTTGGAAGTCATGAAGGGCTATGGATTGAAAGATCTTTCCATCAAGTGGCCCAATGATGTCTATGTGAAAGACGAGAAGATCTGCGGCATCCTTTTGGAAGGGGTGTCGTTAGATGAAATGAAGTGTCTGATCATCGGCATCGGCATCAATGTCAACCAGATGGTCTTTGAAGGCGACTACCTTCATGCGCCGACATCGATGAAAAAGGTTTTGGGGGAGAATGTAGATCTGGATCTGTTCAGAGAAAAGATCTATCAGGGTCTTAACGACAATATTGCAAAACTGAAACGGGGTCATGACTTTTACTCAGAGATTGTTCCATATGACTATCTCAAAGGAAAAAGAGCATATGCCAGGATCGATGGCGCCAACAAGGCCATCGACATCATCGGGATCGATGCGGATTATTCCTTAAAGATCCTGGATGAAGGAAAAGAGCGAAATATCTCTTCTTCTGAGATCACGTTTCACATCTAATGGGGGTTTACTATGAGTTTTCTATATGAGAATCTGTTTCTCTTAAGCTGGCAGCAGGTCACCATGTGGGTGATCGGCGGCATCCTGATCTATCTGGCGATTGCCAAAGATATGGAGCCGTCGCTGCTTCTTCCGATCGGCTTTGGCGCGATCTTGGTCAATATGCCTTTCTCCGGTGCGGTCAATCAGACGATCAACGGCATTTTCCAGGAAGGTCCTCTGTCGGCTTTATATGAGGCAGGTATTTCCAACGAATTGTTTCCGTTACTGTTATTCATCGGTATTGGGGCAATGTGTGACTTTGGTCCGTTACTGACCAATCCGGCACTGATGATGTTTGGTGCGGCTGCCCAGTTTGGTATCTTCTTTACCTTCTGTCTGGCTTCGATGTTTTTCCCGGCCAACGATGCTGCTTCGATTGCGACGATCGGTGCTGCCGATGGTCCGACGGCAATCGTCGTTGCGCAAAAGCTGAATTCAACTTATCTTGGACCGATTATGGTCGCGGCCTATTCCTATATGGCTTTGGTGCCGATCATCCAGCCGCCGGTCATCCGTTTCCTGACGTCCAAGAAGGAAAGAATGATCCGCATGGATTATGAGCCAAAGGATGTCTCCAGAACCACAAGAATCTTGTTCCCGATCATCATCACGGTGATTGCCGGTTTGATTTCGCCGGCTTCGGTTTCCTTGGTCGGTTTTCTGATGTTTGGCAACTTATTAAAGGAATGCGGCGTCTTGAACGGCTTATCTGATACAGCCCAGGGTGCGATGGCCAATATGATTACCTTACTCTTAGGTATCACGGTCGCTTCG
>ONXX01000144.1 GCA_900321955.1 uncultured Bacillota bacterium
GAAAGCGCTGCGTTTCCTGGGCTATGATGTCGAAAGAGATGACGGCTACTTCGATCGTTCCTTTGGCGAGGCACTGATCGAATACAAAGGCGAACACGGACTTTCGGCTATCGCCTTGCTGGACAAGGATACCTACGGTAGCATCATTGCCGAGACCAGGTATCAGCTCTCCAACGACCGAAGCAAAGACACCGTTCTTAACAGGGCGATCGAGATCATGAAAGAAGACTAAAACGATACAGCAGTATCGTTTTTTCATACAAATCTAAACAGATGATATGATAAATTATAGATTATGTTCACTTTTTAAGTGATAATAAACGGGTTTTATCGTATCGAAAGATAAAGTTACAGGAGAAAGACGACACAGATTGAAGCGAAAAATCTCAGTCTCGGATATGAAAAACAGAAAGTCGTCTCTGACCTCAATTTTACGGTAAGCGAAGGCGATTATCTATGCATCATCGGTGAGAACGGTTCCGGGAAGACAACATTAATGAAGACTTTGTTGTCGCTCAACGCTCCTTTAAAGGGAGAGATTGTTTTTTCGGAAGACGTGAAGAAGAATCAGATCGCCTATTCACAGCTGGTCAATATCCTCAAGGAACCGGATGAATACCTGGGTACGCCGATCAAGGTCAAGGGAATCTATTCGGCGCCTTTCAATGGGTTTTCTCATGTATACAACTACACGGTGACCATACAGGATAATACCCAATGCTGTGCCCAGGGGATCGAATTCTTTTTAAGAAATGAGAATGATCTCTCGCTGCTGCCGGAAGAGGGAGAATTGGTAACGATCAAAGGCACCCTTGATCTGTTTGAGGAAGGAAAACATGCCTATTGCCTCATCAGTGATGCAATGATCGAACAGTAGAGTGTTTTGTGTTGAAAAAGCCTTCTCAAAATATTAAGATTAAGGAGTAATCTTCAGGAATAGTAGTTGCTTCTGATCACGAAGAGAGCCGGTGTATGGTGAAAACCGGATGATGAAAAGTGATGAACTCGCCTGATCAAATGATTAATCGCAGTTCTGCGTTACGGACAAAAAGTTAGAAATTAAGGTGGTACCGCGCTGATGCGCCCTTTGTTATCACCTTTTTATTTTATGGAGGTCAAGATGAGCGTATTTGATTATAAGACGATCGAAAAGAAATGGCAGAAATTCTGGGAAGACAACGAGACATTCAAGACGGATGTCAATGATTTTTCCAAGCCGAAGTTCTATGCTCTGGATATGTTCCCGTATCCTTCCGGTGTAGGTCTTCATGCGGGTCATCCGGAGGGCTATACGGCAACCGATGTTGTCAGCCGCTACAAGAGGATGAAGGGTTTCAACGTACTGCACCCGATGGGTTTTGATTCCTTCGGTTTACCGGCGGAGCAGTATGCAATACAGACCGGCAATCATCCGGCCGGATTCACCCAGAAGAATATCGATCATTTTACCGAACAGCTCAAGGGCTTGGGTTTCTCTTACGACTGGTCAAAGGTTGTTTCCACTTCCGATCCGGATTACTACAAGTGGACACAGTGGATCTTCAAACAGCTCTTCTTGGACGGTTATGCAAGATGTGTCGAGATGCCGGTCAACTGGTGTGAAGAACTGGGCTGCGTCTTGGCCAATGATGAAGTCATTGACGGCAAGTCGGAAAGAGGCGGTTATCCGGTCATCCGCAAGAACATGAAGCAGTGGATCATCGACATCCCGGCTTATGCGGAAAAACTGCTGGCCAATCTCGATACCATCGACTGGCCGGAATCGACAAAAGAAATACAGCGCAACTGGATCGGCAAGTCCATCGGTGCGGAAGTCAAATTCAAGATCGACGGAACAGATGAAGACTTCACTGTCTTTACGACCCGCTGCGATACCTTGTTTGGTGCAACCTATTGCGTCCTTTCACCGGAACATCCTCTGGTCGACAAGATCACGGCTGCCGATAAGAAGGCGGAAGTTGAAGCCTATAAGAAGGAATGTGCGTCCAAGTCCGAAATGGAGAGGACGGAACTGAATAAGGATAAGACCGGTGTGTTCATCGGCGCTTATGCGATCAATCCGGTCAACGAGAAGAAGATCCCGATCTGGATCTCCGACTACGTTCTGATGACTTATGGTACCGGTGCGATCATGGCGGTTCCTGCCCATGATGAAAGAGACTACGATTTCGCAAAGAAATTCGGTATCGATATCATTCCGGTACTGGAAGGCGGCGATATTTCCAAGGAAGCCTGGACAAAGGACGGCATCCACATCAATTCCGGTTTTATGGACGGATTGAATAAGGAAGATGCGATCAATGCCATGCTGGAATGGCTGGAAGCAAGAGGCATCGGCCGCAAGAAGGTCAACTACAAACTCAGAGAATGGATTTTCGCCAGACAGCGTTACTGGGGCGAACCGATTCCGGTCATTCATTATGAAGACGGTACTGTCGGCGTACTGGATGATGAGGATCTGCCTTTGATCCTGCCTGAACTGGATGACTACGGTCCAAGCAAGACCGGTGCTCCTTTGGATAAGGCGACAGACTGGGTCAATGTGGAATATCATGGCAAGAAGGGCAAGAGAGAGACTTCGACGATGCCGGGTTCTGCCGGATCTTCCTGGTATTTCTTAAGATACATTGATGCCCACAACGATAAGGAATTCGCCGACTATAAACTGCTGGAACACTGGATGCCGGTCGATCTGTACATCGGCGGTCCGGAACATGCGGTCGGTCATCTTCTGTATTCCCGTATGTGGAACAACTATCTCTATGACAAGGGCCTGGTACCTTGTGCCGAACCGTTCCAGAAGCTGGTTCATCAGGGCTATATCCTTGGTTCCAACGGCATCAAGATGGGCAAGCGATTCCCGGAATATGTCGTCAATCCAAGTGACATCGTCGAAAGATACGGTGCCGATACATTGCGGCTCTATGAAATGTTCATGGGTCCGTTAGAGGCTGACAAACCTTGGTCAACTCAGGGTATTGAAGGTGCTCACCGCTGGCTGGAGAGAGTGTATCGTCTGATGACCGATATAGAAAAGATCGTCGATACCAACGACGGAAAGCTGGATTACAGTTACAACTTCACCGTCAAGAAGGTATCGGAAGATATTGAGAACCTGCGTTTGAATACGGCGATCTCCCAGATGATGATCTTCATCAATGACTGTTACAAGGAAGACCATGTCTATAAGGAATATGCAGTCAACTTTGTGCAGATGCTGTCGGTATTTGCACCGCACCTTGGATGCGAAATGTATGAGATGCTGACAGGCAAGCAGGATCTGGCTTACCGCAGCTGGCCGGAATACGATGAAAGCAAGCTCGTTGTAGAAGAAAAAGAGATTGCTGTTCAGGTCAACGGCAAGGTCAGAGCGAAATTCAACATCAGTGCCAATGCCAGCGATGAAGAGCTTTATCAGACGGCTTTGCAGCAGGAAAACGTAAAGAAATACACCGACGGAAACGAGATCAAGAAGCACTTCGTTATCCGGGGAAGAGTCGTCAACATCGTTATTTAGGAATATGAAAGAATGG
>ONXX01000185.1 GCA_900321955.1 uncultured Bacillota bacterium
ATGTCCTCCGTGACGATCTCGATACCTATCTGATCATGTTGGGAACCAACGATGCTAAACCGTACAACTGGAATGAACAGCGCTATCGCAGTCAGTTTCGCCGTTTCCTGAATGAATACAAGCAGCTGCCCTGGCATCCGCAAGTCATCGCCATGACCCCGCCCCACTGTTTTATAGACAAGAAGAGCGGCATTGTCCTGTTTGATATCGATGAACGAAACATTGACGGTCCGATACAGGAGATCGTCAAAGGCGAATGTAAGACAGCTTCATTGAAGCTGATCGATCTGTACGCCTATACAACGGACAAAGAAGACTGGTTTGCGGATGGTGTCCATCCCAATAAAAAAGGGAATGAAGAGATCGCCGCATATATCTTCCGACAATTGGAGATCTTCCATTCCACAATCTAAATCAGTCTGTATGTTCTAAAAAATTAAATCTCTTTTACCAGTTCGCCAAAGTTTTCTTTGGCTTCTTTTCTTTTTGCCTCCAGAACATCGATGCCTACCATGGCGTCGGAACAACACGGTGCGGCAACCGCCAGCGAAGCGGAAACCGTAGCCAGTTCCAGAGAATCCTTGACGTCTCTTCCGCTTAAGATGCCGTACATGAAGGCAGAAGAATAGGAATCGCCGCCGCCGGTCGACTTGACCGCATTGACCGGTACGATGTCGATCTTATAGGAACGGCCGCCCTTTTCATAAGCCATGGAACCTTCCGAACCGTGCTTGATGATGACGATTTCCGCATTCTGGTTAAACCAGTATTTCGCTGTTTCGTGATCGTCCATGCCGTCTTTCAGAAGATGATCCATCAGATCGAATTCCTCATAGGAACCGATGATGATCTGAGCATATTTGGCGCAAAGCGAATAATAGACGGCGATCTCATCCTTGTTTTTCCAGACCTGCGGACGATAGTCGATATCAAAGACGATCAGTAAGTCATGTTTCTTTGCGTATTCCAGGGCCTTGAAACAGGCATCACGGGATGGTGAAGCCGATAAGGCCGTACCGGAAATAATGATCGAACGGGAAGAGGCGATATAGTCTTCTTTAATCTCTGCCGGTTCCAGCAATAAGTCTGCGACCTTCTCATTGCGGTACATCATCAGGTTGGTCTTGCCATTGAGATTTTCCGTAAAGGCCAGACCGATCGGCACTTCTTTTTCTGCCCGGAAGATACAGGTCGTATCAATCCCCAGATTCTTTACATAGTTCAAGACAAAATCGCCTAACGAGTCACTTGAGATCTTACCGATAAAACCGGTCCGGCAGCCAAGCTTGGCCAGACCGACCGCTGTATTGGCAGGGGAACCGCCGACATAACGGTTGACGCTAGGACTTTCCGCAAACGACTCACGCATCGTCGGCGTATTCAAATCGATGGCCAGACGGCCGACCGGGATACAATCCAGTTTTCTTCCCTCAGGTATCTTTAACATATTTTAATTCCTTCCTTCTCACTTCCATTTTAAGCCCTGTTTTCGAATTTCCAAATGCTTTGTTACAATATAGTTGAAGATATGTCAAAAGATCATCTGAAGAAACTCTATCTGCTGACCGGTGCCTCCGGCCATCTGGGTTCCACGCTTTTAAAACTCCTCCTGGACCAAAATGAAAGAGTCCGGGTTTTGGTGTTGCCAAATGAGGAACGCATTATTCCCAAAGGAGTGGAAATCATCATCGGCAACGTCCTAGACAAGGATTCCTTAGTTCCGTTTTTTCAAAGAGAAGAGGAGGAAGAAGTCATCCTTATCCATTGTGCCGGCATCGTCACCATCTCCTCCAAGCCCAATCCGATGGTCTATAAGGTCAACGTCGAAGGAACGAAGAACGTCTTACAGATGGCGCTGGATCATCACGTTGACAAAGCCGTCTACGTCTCCTC
The DNA here is from genome assembly GCA_900321955.1 of uncultured Bacillota bacterium. The sequence goes on from ONXX01000185.1 coordinate 1,894, forward strand.
CGTCCATGCCTTGCTGGAAGAAGAACACGGCGACACCAAGGAAACCAAACACTTTGAACCGGAAAAGATTGAAGACCAGTACGGTTCTTCCAAGGCCATGGCCTCCAAGATCGCATTAGAATATGCGCAGAAAGGATTAAATATCTGCATCGTTCATCCTTCCGGCATCTATGGACCGGGTGATGTCCGCCATACCAATCACTCCGTCACCTCGATCCGCCTGATGGCCTTAGGCTATATTCCTGTTTCCCTAAAAGGCGGCTTTGATTTCGTCGATGTCCGCGATGCAGCAAAGGGCATCTTACTGGCGAGCGAGTATGGAAAACCCGGCGAGACCTACATCCTTTCCGGTCATTACAGCGAGGTCTCTGATCTGCTACGGATCATCAACAGGATCTGTCATCGTAAGACTCTGAATATCGAAATCCCCTTTGGCTTCTTACAAGCCATCGCTCCGCTCGTTGAAAAAGGAAGCAGTCTTTTAGGCATCAAACGTCCCTTGGTGACGCCTTACTCCATCGCCATCCTTAACGGCAACGGCCACTTCTCTCATGAAAAGGCCGCAAAGGAACTGGGCTATGAACCCCGAAGCGTCGAAGAAAGCCTGCGGGATATGGTCGAAGAATTCAAAAAGTAATCCATTTTTAAAATACGTTACAAAGTTCCCCTGAGGAACTTTTCTTATGCCTTGAAAAAACGGCAGAATATGATACAATATGTAGCATGCTACATGTAGCATGCTACAGAAAGGATGCCTATGAATAAGAACAATGAAATCGGCTATCTGATCCACAAGATCGACACCAAGATCAAAGCCAACATGGATC
>ONXX01000189.1 GCA_900321955.1 uncultured Bacillota bacterium
CTTGCCGGCCATGACGGAACGGATATCCGCGAAATCCAGGTTGATGAATGCCGGAACGGCAATTAAATCAGTGATGGTCTGAACACCCTGACGCAATACGTTGTCGGCTTCCTTGAATGCTTCCTGCATCGGGATCTTGCCGATGACATTTAAGAGCTGGTTGTTGGAGACAATGATGAGAGAATCGACATACTGTTTGATCTGTTCGATACCGACATTCGCCTGATCCATTCTCTTTCTGCCTTCGAAATCAAATGGCTTGGTTACGATACCGACGATCAAGGCGCCCATTTCTTTGGCGAATTTCGCAAAGATCGGAGCAGCACCGGTTCCGGTACCACCGCCCATACCGCAGGTAATGAAGACCATATCGGCACCAGCAAGTGCCTTCTTGATTTCTTCCTGGGATTCCAAGGCAGCCTTCTGGCCCATTTCCGGATTGCCGCCGGCACCTAAGCCTTTGGTTAATTCCTTGCCTAAAACAATCTTGTTCTGGCACTTGGAAAGATTCAAAGACTGGATATCTGTATTGCAAACATAGAAATCAACGCCTTTGACACCATCGTTGACCATTCTGGAGACGGCATTGCAGCCGGCACCGCCGATGCCAAATACTTTGATCCTTGCTACTTGGCTGTATTCAGGTTTTACGCTCATTTAATTGTCCCCCTTTTCCATATACTGTTTAAATAGGTTCTTTATTTTGGTGGTGATTGTTTCACCTTCCGAATCCAACTGCTTCTGATCGATCAGTGAATCATATTTCAGCAGATCGATGCAGCAGACGTCGAGATCGTTCATCAATACTTTATCACGATAGACGAAGAATGCGCCATACAAGGCGGCGAAAGAAGGATCTCTTACCCCAATTGTATCAGGATAATAGCACTTTACAGTACAATTCGCCTTTTCTTCGAGTACCTTTGCAAACATCCGCATCTGCTGTCCTTCGCCGGTTAAGACGATGGAAGCACCGGATTCGATGATCGGCTTGCACATGGTGACCAGTTTTTCACACAAGGCATCCAAAGGTTTTTCGATCGTTTCATTCAACATCCTGGTTGTCAAGGTCTTGGTGGTTCCCGACTCTGACCAGGCATAGACGATATCATCCGGATATTCACTGTCATAATTGACGGAATACTTGACCAGTTTGGCGATGTCGTTGTAAGGCATCGAATAGGTCCGATAGATCCGGTTGATCAATGAATTCAAACCATCGAAGACGATCTCTGTCGAGACAAGTTTGCCTTTAGACAAGAGAGACAGGTACGTGCAGCTGCGGTTGACATCCAAAGCGATGACCGAACGGCTGAGCGATTCTTCAAACAGAGCTGCTTCTTTGGCGATGGCATAAGTATTGAGAACGATATCCAGTACTTTGACACCGCTGTTTTCCACAGCTGAGACATATTCATAACAGACATTGATATCAGCACATAAGAGGTCAATATCGACAATGACTTCATCACAGCTCTCCTTCTCCGGCAAGCGTCTGCTGGAGATGCCGTTGACCGTATACTTGACGATCATCGGATTGACGACCATGACATCGTTGTCGGCTTTTGTCTTTAAGGAATTGGAGATCGCCCTGGCGATGTCTTCCTTTTTGACAACACCGTCTTCAATGACCACCTTGCTTCGCAAAGGGAATCGTTTGAAGTTGTAGGCCGGTAAAACCAGAAGGATCTCTTCAATCGGTGAACCGATCTTATCGGAAGTGACCTTCAGCGCATTGGTGATATCAGCGGATAATGCTTCTGCGTTGCTCACTTTAAAATCGCTGATCGTTTTTGTCGGATACTTATCAGCACGTATGATGTTGAATCTTGTATTAAAATACTCTCCGACTAAGATCCTGATCTCACTTTCGCAGAGTTCCATTGCTGCATAAATCTGTTTGATACTTTTACCCATACATGATAATTTTAGCATAATTCAAATAACGTAAACAGACAAAAAACATTTATATTTGCATTTGAAAAATTATTATGGTAAAGTAATAAGGCGTTAAATAAAGAAAGGGGGCAAGCTGTATGTCAAGAGTTTGTGCTATCACTGGTAAAAAACAGATGTCTGGTAATAACCGTTCGCATTCACTTCGTGCTACACGCCGTAAATGGAATGTAAATCTTCAGACCGTTACAATGATGGTTGATGGTAAACCAAAGAAGGTTCGCGTTTCTGCCCGCGCACTCAGAACTTTAAAAAATCAGGCAAAGGCAGCATAACTTCCGAAAGGAAGTTTTTTTATGCCCTATTCCATTTCAACTTAAAAAAATAAGAGCCGTATTGGCTCTTATTCGCATTTTCTGAGTTTTTCTACGTTTTCCTTGATATTGCCGTTGAAGACAAAGGAACCGGCCACCAAAGCATTGCAGCCCGCCTGTATCAGATCGTGGGCATTTCGGTCGCTGACTCCCCCATCGACTTCGATGATGAAATCAAGATCATGTTCCTTTTTGTATTCGTTGATCTTCTTGATGCGGCCCAGGGATTCCGGCATGAAGGATTGACCGCCGAAGCCCGGTTCCACCGACATCATTAAGAAGATGTCGATCTTATCAAGCAGCGGATAAATCGTTTCGACCGGTGTTCCCGGTTTGATTGAGATGCCCGCCTTCAGATACATCTGATGGATCTTGT
>ONXX01000190.1 GCA_900321955.1 uncultured Bacillota bacterium
TTTTCCGTTACCCCAGTCGATCAGTTCTTCAAGCTTCCTTACAAAGGATTCCAGCCCTTCCTTGTCCGCTTCATCAAAGCGGCTCAACAAAGGTGAATCGATGTCCAATACGGCAACGACTTTTCCCTCATGATGGATCGGTACGACGATCTCCGAATTGGAGGCCGAATCGCAAGCGATATGTCCCGGGAATTCGTGGACGTTTTTCACCAACTGCGTCTCATCTGTGGCATAGGCCGTACCGCAGACGCCTTTGCCTTTGGCGATATTGACGCAAGCCACCTTTCCCTGGAACGGGCCCAGCAGCAGAGCGTCATTTCTGACCAGATAGAAGCCAGCCCAGTTTAAATCTTTCATGTTTTCATAGATCAGGGCACTGGCATTGGATAAAAGCGGAATGTAGTTTCTGGAAGATTCACTCAATGCCTCAAGCTGGGCATTCATGATCTTGTAGTCGCTCATCGGTTGTCTCTCCTTCTGCCATAGACCAGAATCAGTCGAAGCATCTGGAAGAGCGTTGAGGCAACACCAGCCACGTAGGTCAATGCTGCTGCCGTCAGAACGGTCTTAGCGCCTTTGAGTTCCTCTTCATCACCGATGCCGCATTCTCTGATCTGCGTCAAGGCGCGTGAGGATGCGTCAAATTCAACCGGCAAGGTGACCAGCTGGAATAAAAGGATGACTCCTTCCAAAGCGATACCCAGCCAGATAAGGTTGGTCTGGCCAAGGAAGAGACCCAACATAATCGCCATATAGCCGGCGTAAGAAGAAATGTTGGCAACCGGCAATAAGGATGCACGGATCTTTAAGAATGCGTAGTCGGCCTGATGTTGCAGGGCGTGGCCGCATTCATGCGCGGCGATCGCCATTGAAGCGATGGAATCGGAACTGTAATTGGTTTGCGACAAAGAGACCTTGTTGCTCAGAGGATCGAAGTGGTCGGAAAGATAACCATTCACTTCTGTGACCTCTATATCGCCTAAGCCGTTTCTCAGCAGGATCTCATTGGCTGTTCTGGCACCGGTAAAACCGTTGCGGTTTCTGATTTTTGAATATCGGGAATAGACTGTGCTGATATAGAACTGGGCACCGAAGGTCACCAGCATCGCCAGCATCGTCAGTCCGTAATAGATGTAATAGTCTTCGTACATGATGATCGTCTCCTTTACTTCTTCTTGCGAAGGAAAAACAGATAGCCAAGGACTGAGGCCATCGTGATCGGTGAAAGGACATGATAGTAGAAACTGAACTGAAACGCCTCTTTGGCAATCAGCACCACATAGACATATTGCAGTGTAAAGTTGATTAGCAGCGAAGCGATGACAAACAGGATAAACACCGTCGTTCTGTCTTTGATCATTTTTCATCCTCCGATCCATTTATTATTATACAGAAAGCGGCTTTCATCTTGTGAAATGATCATAGGCAAACATCTTGCAAAAGAATGCGTCTATAATAAACGTATGAAAACGATCTATCTTGCGGGCGGCTGTTTCTGGGGCGTTGAACACTATCTTTCTTTGATCCCGGGAATCAGCGAAACCACCGTCGGCTACGCCAATTCCGACATTGAAGCACCAAAATACGAAGACCTCAAGGCACACCGCTCTTCTGCGAGTGAAACCGTTGAAGTCAACTACGATGAAGAAAAGATCTCCCTTCAAGAGATCCTGTCTCTCTTCTTTGAGATCATCGATCCGACGCTTGTCGACCAGCAGGGTCACGACGTTGGCCATCAGTATCGTACCGGCATCTATTACGTCGATGAAAAAGACATCCCGATCATTCAGGATGCCTTGAAAGAACTTTCCAGACAATATGACAAGCCGATCGTGACGGAGTTATTGCCGTTAGAGAATTTCACGATCGCCGAAGACTACCATCAGGACTATCTGATCAAGAATCCGGAAGGCTATTGTCATGTCCCGTTTAAGATGTTTGACCGGGCCAAAAACTACAAAAAGAATTAACCCAGAAACTTGCGGATCTGATCTTCCTTAGCCTTGGTCAGTTTCCGGATCTGGCGGTATAAGCGTTCATAGGACTCTTCAGGAGTCCTTTTATAACACCTGTCGGCAAACTTCTTGCCGAAGAATTCCTCCGGTGTCGCATAGCGGGCAACGCCCCAGCCATAGAAGTTTCCCTTCTTGTCCATCTCATAATCAAAGTCGGTGATCAGTACATATCCCTTCATCTGCAAGGCGGTGATCGTCGTATCAAAACCTTTGCGGGGCACCCAGCTGTCCTTGCCTTTTTCTCTTGGCTTGACATAGCCGCCGATGGCCTTGGCCGTCTTAGATAAGATCGAGTGCTTGGAAGCGATGATATTGTACAAAAACTCCTCGTTGTAGTTGACCAGACCGTCATTGACCCTGGCATCAAAGTCGTAGCCGTCTCTGCGGTAATTGGCCAGGTCGTAGTACCATTCCTTTTTGACGAAGGCGGCCTTCTTTAAGAAGAACTTACCATAGGCACACTTCATCTCCTGAATGATCGGACCTTTCCATTCCCAGACCCCGGGCTCTTCACCAAAGTAGGCCTTGGGATCTCAGTGTTCCTCGATGGAAAAACCCTTGATCTCATTTTCAAAAAAAGGAAGGATGCCATAGGCATCAATCGCCTCT
>ONXX01000191.1 GCA_900321955.1 uncultured Bacillota bacterium
TCCAGATGGGTATCCAATGCTTTGGATAAGAAGAAGTACCTTGCGCAATCAATACCAATATCATCAATCAGTTCTCTCAAAGTGATCGCATTACCGGTACGCTTGGACATCTTGACCTCTTTGCCGTCTTCGATCATTCTAACCATCTGGCAAAGATCGACCTGCAGGTTGTCTCTTGGATAACCTAAGGCTTCCATGGCAGCCTTCATACGGGCAATGTAGCCGTGATGGTCGGCACCCCAGATATTGACTAAGAGTTCATAGCCGCGGTCAAACTTGTGAATATGGTTGGCAATGTCCGGTGTCAGATAGGTGTAGTAGCCATCGGATTTGACCAAGACTCTGTCTTTGTCGTCACCGTACTTGGAAGATTCAAACCATAAAGCACCGTCTTTTTCATAGAGCAGGCCCATCTTCTTCATCTTTTCGATGGAATCTTCAACTAAGCCTTCGGATAAGATCCATTTTTCGGAAATCCAGGAATCAAAACCGCAGCGGTAGTAGGCGAGGTCCTTCTTAATACGGTTGAGTTCGAGTTCGCGGCCGACTTCTCTTAATTCTTCGATCGCTTCTTCTTTTGGCATATTGAGGTATTTCTCACCGTCTTTTTCCTTGATCTCTTTGGCGATCTCGATGACATCCGGTCCATAGTAGCCGTCTTCCGGCATTTCAAAGTCTAAACCGAATAATTCACGATATCTGCCCAGTAAGGATTTGCCTAAGTTCAGCATCTGTGCACCGGCATCGTTGATGTAGTATTCTCTGGTGCATTTGTAACCGGCAGCATTCATGATGCGGGCAACCGAATCGCCCCAGCAGGCACCTCTGGCGTGACCGCAGTGAAGCGGACCGGTCGGGTTGGCGGAGACATATTCTTCCAGAACTTTGAGGCCTTTGCCGGCATCGGAATGGCCATAGGCGTCGCCTTTTTCAATGACCGTATTGATGATGTTGGCCATCGCATCCTTTCTAAGCCAGAAATTGATGAAACCCGGCCCGGCGATCTGAATATCGTCGACGAAGTCAAGGCGCTTTAATAATTCTTCCCTGACTTCTTCCGCGATCTCTTGAGGACGTCTTTTCAAGACCTTGGTCAGACGCATGGCGATGTTGGTGGAATAGTCACCATTGCCGTTGTCTTTCGGTATCTCGATCATGACCATGCCTTCATCGGCTGTAATGCCGTATTTATCGGTAAGGATCTGCGTGATCACATTTACAATCTTTTCCTCAATATTCATAAGTTTTCTCCTCGATCATCCTATTTTAACATAGACCTTATTCAAATACAGTGATTCCTGTTACGAAAGAAGAAAAACCGCTTTCGCGGCTGATCTTTTCTAAATGGCGTGCCTAGCAAGACTTGAACTCGCAACCTTTTGGTTCGTAGCCAAACACTCTATCCAGTTGAGCTATAGGCACATCGCTCATTTAGATTATCAGCTATAGGCACATCGCTCATTTAGATTATCACTAAACTTAAATAATTTCAATTCGAATCAAAGACAATGAATCGATTTTAAAACAATTTCAAGGAATTGGTGGTATAGTTTTCTCAATATGAAAAACTCAGCGACACTTCGTTATCTGTTTGCCTTATTCTTATACGGAACGATCGGCTTCTTTCTTCATTTTGTCAAATATTCTTCGGAATTTGTCGTTTTGTGCAGGGGACTACTTGGCTCCTTGTTTATCGGGATTGTCTTATTGCTCAGAAGAAAGAAGATGGATCTTGCAGCGATACGAAAGAATCTGAAGCTCTTATTGCTGTCGGGTTTTTCCTTGGGCTTTAACTGGGTCTTTCTGTTTGCAGGATATCGCCATGGCATCGCGATCTCTTCACTATGCAACTACATGGCACCGATCATCGTGGTCATCATCACTGCCTTGATCTATAAGGAGAAGATCACGATGAAGCAGATCTTCTTCATTTGTCTGGCTTTTGTCGGCATGCTGCTTCTGATCGGTGTGATTGGAAACAGCGTGAGCGTTGACCCGTATTGTGTCATCTATGGCTTATTGGCAGCATTAGGCTTTGTTATTCTGGTTTTATGCAACCGCCGTCTGGAAGGGATAGAACCATTGGAGAAAACCCTTGTGCAGCTATTGGCATCGGCTGCCATTGTTTTTCCGTATGTGGCAATCAACAGGGGATTTCCGACTTCCTTTGATCTGACTTCATCAATCATTGTATTAATCCTGGGTTTTCTTCATACGGGTGTTGCCTACATCTGTTATTTCTCGTCGATCAATGTCCTGTCGTCGCAAAGCATTGCCATACTCGGTTATCTTGAACCGGTCCTTAATTTTGTGATCGGCGTACTGGTTTTCCATGAACCTTTGGGCTTTACTTCGATCCTTGGTGCTTTGTTTATTCTGATCGCATCGCTTGGAAATGAACTGTCACATCAGGAATGAAAATATTTTCAGAAAATTAATGTAAAAATTTATTGACATCTTGTTTGCGTTTTCATAAAATTAAGTCAGTTACAAACTTTGAAGTAAACAGTATCGGCAAAATTCGATTGTAGAGAGACCGTGATTTGGTGAAAACGGTTATCGGACTTGTTCGAGAATACATTACCGAGTTGGTCATCTGAAATACAAAGTAGGGTGATCCGGCAGACACCGTTAAAGGTCAAGGCCATGTCTGTGGCTGATAAGATTGATACAGTAATGTATTGATGAAAAAAGGTGGTAACACGATGCGTCGTCCTTGTGGGGCGATTTTTTTGTTTAAGGAGAAGGATTCATGAAAAAATTATTTGCGATTCTAATGGTAGTATTGATGGTATTGTCCATCAGTGCTTGCTCAAACGGTTCCGGCGGTTCTGAAAAACCGGCGGAAGAAGCGACAGGCGCTAAGACCATCGGCGTTGTCCAGCTTGTCCAGCACGCTGCACTTGATGCGGCGACCCAGGGCTTTGTCGATGAAGTACAGAAGGCTTTCCCGGATGCGAACATTGTTGTCCAGAATGCCTCTGGTGATTCGGCAACCTGTTCGACGATTGTTCAGGGCTTTGTCAATGACGGCGTCGATCTGATCATGGCCAATGCCACACCGGCTTTGCAGGCTGCTGTCTCAGCAACCGGCGACATTCCAATCTTAGGTACTTCCGTTACCGAATATGGTGTTGCCTTAGGTATTGATGGCTTTAATGGTCTGGTTGGTTCCAACGTTTCCGGCACCAGCGATCTGGCACCACTGGATCAGCAGGCACAGATGATTATGGACTTATTCCCGGAAACCAAGACCGTTGGTATCATCTTCTGTTCCAATGAAGCAAACTCCAAATACCAGGTAGAAGTTGTCACCAAGGAATTAGAGGCCAAGGGTGTCACCGTCAAGACGGCTTCCTTCACGGATTCCAATGATATCGCTATGGTTTGTGAAGACTTATGTTCACAAATCGACGTCTTATACATTCCGACCGACAATCAAGCAGCAAGCTGCGCTGAGACGATCGCCAATGTCGTTCTTGAAAAGAAGATTCCGGTCATCGCCGGTGAAGAGGGCATCTGCAGTCTTTGCGGTATTGCGACATTAACAATCAGCTACTATGACTTAGGTGTCACCACCGGTCAGATGGCGGTTAAGATCCTGAATGGTGAAGAAGCGATCGAAAACATGCCGATTCAGTATTTCACAAATCCGATCAAGAAATTCAATGTTGAAAACGGCAAACTCTTCGGTTTAGAGATGCCGGCTGGTTTTGAGGCAATCGAATAATATCTTTCATCTTTAGCATATGATTACAATTTCCAATCTAATTTCACGTATCCCGGGCGGTATCGCTCAAGGGATCATCTGGGGCTTGATGGCCAAAACGATCAGATCGCAGGTTTTGGCGATCGTGATATTATCGGTAACGGTGCCGTGCAGTTTTTCCGCGAGAATTTCCGCCTTGGAAGGACTGCGGTTCGAAAAGTAGCATTCTCTTCCTTCAGCGTCTAAGGAATACGCTAAGGCACTTCCCATCTTTCCGCAGCC